>CAZDND010000074.1:0-4253 GCA_964506825.1 uncultured Syntrophothermus sp. | reverse complement strand
TAAGGCGGGTGTGAAACATTCCAAAATTGTGCCCCGGCTGGCAGAAGGTACCTTCGTAACCACCCCCCGGACCGAAGTCGATTGGGTGGTCACCGAGTACGGAGCTGTTCAGCTCAAGGGCCAGAATGTCAGAAGACGCGTGGAACTGTTAACATCCATTGCTCACCCCGATTTCCGGGATGAATTGCTGTCTGAAGCGAGGCGGATGTTGATGATCCGCTAAGCTGACGAAGGAAAAGACAGTTGAACACAAAACAGGGATAGTATTCTACTATCCCTGTTGCTTTTATAGGTGTTGTGAAGGTATCTAAAAAAGCAGTGCAGGCGCCGGAAAGAACTGTTGCGTTGGCTCGACCGCGTGCTTCCTGGAAACCTGGATTAGGTTATTCGCTTATCAACTGGACAAGCCATCTTCAACATGCCCCAAGTGGTGCAGCATCCCTTCCCGGGCGGCCCCAGCGTCGCCGGATAGGATGGCGTCCAGGATAATCTGGTGTTCATTGAGTATTCTGTCTGCCGTAATGGGATTCGCATACATCTCGTTGCGATTGACCAGGAAAGTTTGGTGCATCATGTTGTCCAGGGTCTTGATGATCCGTCTTAGCAAGGGGTTCTTCGTGGCTTCGGCAATGGTGAAATGAAAAAACAAGTCGAATTCCACGCCCTGCTCATGCCGCTCGGCAGTTGCCCGCATATCATCCAACACGGCCACCATCTTTTGGCGATCTTCACGGGTTGCGCGCAGAGCGGCCAGGGCTGCTGCCTCCGCCTCCAGGATCCGGCGAACTTCCATTAATTGCAGCAGGGAATTTTGTTCCACCGATAGAATCAAGGCCAAGGGTTCGATGGTTTCACTGTTCATGGACGCGCTGACATAGGTGCCCTCCCCTGGCTTGACTGTAAGAATTCCTAAAGCCTGCAAAACCACCACGGCTTCCCGGACCGATGCCCGGCTTACCCCCAGCATCGCCGCCATTTCCCGTTCGGGAGGCAGTTGATCTCCAGGACTGAAGGCCCCGGTATGAATGAGCTCCCGAAGCTGATCAACGATTTCCTCGTAGATTTTCTTGGTCTTGATGGGCTTGAAATCCTTCATTAATGATCACCTTTCGAAACAGGTATCCCGATGGTCAGACCACTTGTCTTTGATTTTATGACATTCCATGATAAATTCATATTAAAATTTGCTCAAGGGGTATTCCAACGCCATGGCCGGTCGGAGGCTGCCGCAGCCTTGACAAACGGGTGCAGAGTATTAAGCTTTTGATGCCGGCAGAAAAAGGAACGATGATTTATCCTGGGATATTAGGATATAATCAAGCGGTCAACATGAGCGGACGCATCTCCAACTTTCATCATGAATGGGGTGGGGGTAGAATACCAACAAATGATAATTTGTAAGGGAATGAGCTTAATGGACGAAATTACTGTGGCGGCCCCAGCCAAGATCAATTTGACTCTCGATGTTGTCGGCCTGCGGAATGATGGCTATCACAATATTGAGTCGATAATGCATCAGGTAGATCTCTGTGATTACGTTACCGTCAGCCTGGTCGGCGATGGGATCGAAGTGATCACTGACAATTCGGAATTACCTGGAGGTTCGGCGAATCTTGCTTTTCGGGCCGCCAGGCAGGTCTTGGCCTATCGGGCTAAAACAGGAATTCGCATCTCCATAGAGAAGAATATACCGTTAGGAGCAGGATTGGCAGGGGGAAGCAGTGATGCGGCCGCGGTCATTCAGGCCTTGAACCGGCTGATGGATCTTGATCTGAGTTATGAGCAGATGGCGGCGCTTGGATTGGAGATCGGCTCTGACGTTCCTTTTTGCCTGATGGGTGGCACCGCGCTGGCTCAGGGGCGCGGCGAAATTCTAACTGCGATTCCGGCCAATCAAATCCTGGAATTGGTACTGTGCAACCCGGGGTTTGAGGTATCGACCGCCCAAATATTTGCATTGATGGACCGGGAGGAGATAACAGTCCGACCGGATAACCGCCAAATGGTTTTGGCGCTGCAATCGGGAGATTTAGGATCCATTGCAGACCATATGATAAATGTGATGGAGCAGGCTACCTTTAGCCTCCACCCGGTGTTGGGGCAGATAAAAGCTGCCCTAACAGAGAATGGGGCCAGGGGAGTTTTGATGTCGGGCAGCGGACCCACCATTTTTGGGATCTACCCGGACCGGGAAACGGCCGATCAGGCCTGGCAGATGATGAACAAGAGATATCCCCGGGTTTACCGGGCTTCATCGTACAGGAGAAATGGAGACCAGTAATGGCAAAAAGACTGATACCGGTTAAACTGGATAATCATCAGCCCCTTCGCGAACTGGTGGCGGCGGCCCTTAAAGAGGCTATCGTCAGCGGGGTTCTTGCCCCGGGGGAACGGCTGATGGAGGTGCAACTCGCTGAAGAATTGGGCGTTTCCCGGACCCCGGTCAGGGAGGCGATCCGCAGGCTGGAGCAGGAAGACCTGGTGGTGATGATACCCCGGAAGGGAGCCTACGTATCCAGCCTTTCACTCAAAGATGTGGCGGATGTTTTCGAAATCAGGGGGGCCTTGGAAGCGCTGGCTGCCGGGCTGGCAGCTGAACGAATCACCGAAGAGGAATTAGAGGAACTGGAAAGAATTTTGGTTATGAAGGCCGAAAGTATTAAGAATAAAGATTTTGCAAGACTTATCGCCATTGATATTCAGTTTCACGACCATTTGTACAAAGCCAGCCGAAATGACAAACTGGTCCAGATAATCAGTAATCTCCAGGAGCAGATCTACCGCTTTCGCAGTACCTCTCTGGCCTCCCCCGGACGCATGAAGGAATCGCTGGAGGAGCACCGGAAAATCGTGGAAGCGGTATCGGAACGCAATATTTTTCAAGCGCAGATGCTGGCACAGGAGCATATAGAGAATGCCGAGAACCGGCTGTTCGAGGCGATGGGAAACACCGGACTGGTCAGTGTCAAGTCCGAGGAGGCAGTGAAATGAGAAAGTATGATGCCGTGATCTTGGCCGGAGGCGTGAATTCTGGAGAACTTAGGAAGTGCGCGCCATTTGAGAACGAAGCCCTGATCATCATAGGCAACTCGCCCATGATTTCCTATGTATATCGAGCCCTAAAAGGATCCGACAGGATCAGCAAAATCGTCATCAGCAGTCCCGGATCATCGCTGTTTTCTATATTCGCAAAGGACGATGATTTGATCTTTACCGAATCGGGCGACGATGCCATGGAGAGCCTGGCCAATGCGCTTTCCTCTGCCACCTCTGAAAAGGTACTGGTGCTGCCGGCGGATATTCCCTTCATTACCCCGGAAGCCATCAATGATTTTCTGGACAGCTGCGAGCAGGTGGAAGCGGACGTTTATTATGCGATAGTGCCGCGGGAGGTAAACGAGGCTCGTTTTCCGAAGGTCAAACGAACCTATGTAAAAATCCAGGAGGGTATTTTTACGGGGGGGAATCTCTTTGTGGTTCGGACCGAAGCGGCCCTGCGCTGTATCGAAATGGGCAAGAAACTGGTAGCCAACCGTAAGCATCCTTTGGCCATGGTGAAATTATTTGGCATGGATCTGGTTTTCAAGTATATCACCGGACGTCTATCGATCCCTGAGGTAGAGAAGCGATTTCAAGAAGTTATGGGCGTTAGGGGTAAAGCGGTTTTTTCGAACTATGCAGAAGTCGGGGTCGATGTTGACAAGCCCAGTGACCTGAGGCTTGCGGAAGAGGTTCTGGGCCGCCAACGCAGATGAATAAGCAGCAATCGGCGATCCCCCGGATTTAATTTCGGGGGTTTTTTGTTTGGCGATAAGCCCCCTTGGATCTATGCATAAAAGGAATCCTTTGATAAGGAATTTGGGGAATCCAGAGGCATCTTTGGATTTCAGACGGGAACCATAATAAAAAACGGGGCCATCAAGGATAAGCAGGTGATATATAATGGGTAGTAGAATTTATCTCTGTTGAATCGAGAGTACCGGTGAGAGCCAAGGGAGGGAGATCTTTGTCAAATATTACCGGGGTGGTGCTGGCGGCAGGCAAGGGAGTCCGAATGAGGTCGCGTCTGTCAAAGGTGCTGCATCCTGTTGCAGGTATGCCGATGGTAAGCCATGTGATCGGTGCTGCCCAGGCAGCCGGAGCACATAAATTGGTCCTGGTGGTCGGCCATGGGCGTCAAGAGGTCATGGCAGCCCTGAAAGGACAGGCCATCAGCTTTGTGGTCCAGGAGCAGCAGTTGGGTACTGGCCATG
>CAZDND010000073.1:6662-8705 GCA_964506825.1 uncultured Syntrophothermus sp. | reverse complement strand
CAAAGCCCTGCAGTACCAGGGTGGCAGCGACAAGCGGAAGATAAGTATCCTGACGAAGGTTAGCCAGAAGAATCAGGCCGGAGGCCGTCAGCGCCATCCCCAAGGAAGAGACGATGCGGGGTTGAAGGCGGTCTGAAAGGCGCCCCGCTGCAGGGGAGATCAAAGCCATCACCAGAGGCTGGATGAGCAGCAGGGATCCGGCTTCCTGGGCTCCAAATCCTCGGACTACCTGCAGATAAAGGGACAGAAGATAGCTTATTGAGAAGGTGGCACTATAATTGATCAGAGCCGCCAGGTTGGACATGGCGAAGGTCGTATTGTTGATCAGGACCCGAACATTCATGATAGGGAAAGGAGTTCGGTATTCCTGAGCGATAAAAAGCCCCAGACCCATTAACCCTCCCAGGGCTATCAGATAAGCGCCGTCAAGGGAGTTTAGGCTGGAGGCTCCGTAGATGAGAGCCAAAAGGCTGATGCTTATCAAAATCGCTCCCAGCATATCATATTGTTTTCGATTAAAGGCCTGGCGGTCATTTGGCAGCGAACGCAGCGCGGTCCATATCGTTGTAACAGAAACCAGAGCGACCAGAAAAAAGATGCTCCTCCAGCCCAAATATTGGGTCAGAAATCCACCCAGAATTGGTCCGACTGAGAGTCCGATATATACAAAGGCTGCATTGAGTCCCAGTACTTTGCCCCTTTCCTCAATGGGGAATGCGGAAGTAATCAGAGCCATTCCCGTGGAAAAAGTCATGGCCGAGCCCAGCCCTTGCAGGATGCGGGCCCCTAATAGAAAGGCAATCGAAGGAGCTGTTCCACAGAGCAGTGAGGCTGCTCCAAAGATACCCACCCCGGTGACAAATATGGTTTTGCGTCCCCGCATATCTGCCAGTCGGCCAAAAGGCAGCAGAAATGCAGCCGAGACTAACAGGTAGGAAGTAACAATCCAGTTAAGCATGATCGCATTTCCGCGGAGGTCCTGGCCGATGGCCGGAATTGCCAGGTTCAAGGCGCTGCCCATAAATGGGGTTAAAAAGGCCGCCAAAATGGCAACCAGTAATACATTCTTTCTGATTCTTTTTTCTTCATCCACGGTTCGTATTTCACCTCTTACATTGAAGAACATGGTATGGGAATACAAATCTAATCTACATCAGACCTATTATAAACACAAGATGGACGAAATGCACAGACCGCCTCTGTTGTCTGGGCCTCCTTATGACCATACTGCTCTGCCAAGGAATAAGGGTGGTTTTTATGAAAGACTTGCCACCGGCCACCAGCAACCAGAGCCCGGAAGCATGTTCCGTGGCTCCCGGGGAAATAGTTGATAGACCGGGATGAAAAAGGGAATTATGAGATATAATTTGGTTCAGATCAAAGACTATCGCTGATAAAATTCAAATTGGCTTCAGATTGCCAAATCGAGGATTAAGAACACCTGCGTCGAATAATATCTTATTAACCATACTAAGCGACGAGAAAGTTTTGATCGCAATCCCGGAGTTCCGTTTCAATACGGCAAAGGCATATTTACAGCCACACTTGTGAAGCGATAAAAACCTTGGCAAGGATTGGCCCCTGGAATCACGTCAAATATTGGAACCTAACCATGAAGGCCTGTGATCGCGAAAGGGCAGAAAATCAAAGAAGCGGTCACTAGTGATGATGGCTAAAATAGGGAGGGAGAAGCAATATATGTCAAAAGATCTTTCGACTCTTGAAAGAACTGTTCAGTTTCACGGACATATCTGCCCCGGGTTGCTGATGGGATTTCGGGCAGCGGAATTTGCCCGGGAATTCTTAGGCCTGGGCCGCGACCAGGATGAAGAATTGGTGGCTATTGTGGAAAACAAGGCTTGTGGGGTGGATGCCATCCAGGTCGTTTTGGGGTGTACGTTTGGCAAGGGGAATCTCATTTTTAGGGATTATGGGAAACATGTCTATACCATAATCAGTCGAGAACAGAACCGTGCGGTCAGGATTTCTCAAAAGTTTGGAACCGGCCAAAAGCCGGATAATAAGCGCTATCGCAGCCTGCTG
>CAZDND010000073.1:6372-6614 GCA_964506825.1 uncultured Syntrophothermus sp. | reverse complement strand
CTTTGATACGATCTTCGACCACCAAGAGGTTACTGTCGATATACCGGAAAAAGCGCAAATTCATCCCACCCTCCAATGTGAAGTCTGCAGAGAGGGAGTCATGGAGACCCGGGCCGTAAAGACCGAGCAGGGGATAACCTGCCCCAGCTGCCTGAGTACGTCTGCGGGGAATAGGGATCTATCAGGCGGGGACGATGATCGGGGAATCTCTGCTGGGGTAACTAAATTTCCACATTCAGTGC
>CAZDND010000073.1:0-6357 GCA_964506825.1 uncultured Syntrophothermus sp. | reverse complement strand
TTGTAGCCACTATGGAGGTTACCCCCAAAACCCACCAACCCCTCGGACTGCTTCATGGAGGCGTATCGGTGGTCCTCGCAGAATCAGTGGCTTCCTACGGAAGCTATCAGTTTATCGATCCGGAAAGGCAAGGGGCGGTGGGGTTGGAGATAAATGCCAACCATATTCGCAGTAAAAAGGAAGGCACAATTAAAGCTATCGGTGTCCCGGTCCACATAGGCCGGACCACTCTGGTTTGGGATATACGCATTGTCGACGAACAGGAAAAACTGGTGTGTATCTCCAGGTGCACCATGGCAGTGGTTGATATTGTCAGGTAGTTGGGGGGGCAAGAGGTGCCGTTACTGAGAGCCAAAATTCTGGTGGTGGATGATGAGGAGACCCTGGTTCGGTTGATATCCTATAATCTCAGACGGGAAGGTTACGATACCCTCGAGGCCTATGACGGGAACACGGCTTGGGAAATGATTGTTTCAGAAGAGCCTGATCTTATCTTACTGGACCTGATGCTGCCGGGCAGGGATGGCCTTGAAATCTGCCAGTTGATGCGCCAGGAGAAAATCTATATCCCAGTTATCATGTTGACCGCCAAGGATGAGGAGATAGACCGGGTCTTGGGGTTGGAAATGGGTGCCGACGATTATGTGACCAAACCTTTCAGCGTGCGGGAATTGATGGCAAGGGTCAAAGCCAATTTGAGACGTCGCCGTACCGAAGCCCATGAATTTGAGGGGGTAATTGATGCCGGCGGCCTGCTTATCAGAACTGATTCGATGGAGGTATTCTGTCAGGGACGGCGCGTTGATCTGACTCTGAAAGAATATGAACTTTTAGAAATATTGGTTCGCAATAAAGGGAAAGTCCTCAAGCGAGATTATTTGCTGAAGGCTTTATGGGATCACAGTGATGCCTCCAATACGCGAGTCCTGGATGTCCATATCAGCAAGCTGCGAGATAAGATCGAAGCAAACACCGGGGACCCACAGTATATCAAGACCGTCAGGGGTATCGGATACAAGTTTGAGGGGGTATGACCTATGTTTAGGACATTTAAATGGCGGCTAACTGCTTCCTTCATGACCCTGGTCCTGGCTTTTGTTTTGCTGGGAGGTCTCCTGGGAATAAGTCGTTTCGATCGATTTTATGAAGATAGCCTGCATCAGAACCTCATATCGGAAGGTAAGATGGCTGAACAGCTTCTGGGTGATTATGAGTTTGCTGCTCCCGGTGCCGAAATAAACACCACTGTGAAGCAGCTCGCTCAGGATAGTCAGAGCCGAATCACGCTGGTAGCTCTGGATGGCAATATCCTGGCCGATTCCCATGAAGATATTGCTACTATGGCGAATCACAGCACCTATCCGGAAATCAAGGCAGCCCTGAAGGGTGAGATTCATTATATACGACGGGTAGATCCGGTAACCGAAAAGGATACCATGTATGTGGCGGTGCCGGTGGTACGCGAAGGAACCATTCAAGGGGTTTTGAGGATGGCTGTATCCCCGGGTTCTATGAAGTCCTTAATCTTTCAGATGTGGTGGGTCATCTTGCTGGTCATTATACCCGCTGGCATCCTGGCAATGATGGTGAGCCTCCGCTTCGTTAATCGCCTGACGACTCCCCTATCGGATATGACCCAGATTGCACGGTCGATGGCGGAAGGCAATCTGAAACGCCGGGTGCTGTACAACCGTGAGGATGAGATCGGAATCCTGGCCAAAACCATGAATACCATGGCCACCAGCCTGGACGAGAAAATGACCGAGATTTCGGAGGTAAAAGGTCGCTTGGAGACGGTGCTTGAAAACACCGTCAATGGTATCATTCTGATTAGTTCTGACGACCAGATACTTTTCATAAATACCACGGGACGCAAGCTGCTGGGAGTAGAAGACAAAGAGGTGGTGGGCAAACGCCAGATTGAGGTTACACGAAGTTTTGCATTGGCCCAGTGCATTGACCAAGTTATCCAAGACCGGAAGACCATTCGCCAGGAACTGGTGCTCCACAGTTTTGGGGACCGAATGGTGCAGACCACTGTTGTCCCCATCGAAGATGGATCACAGCTGCAGGGAATCCTGATTGTATTGAATGATATTACGGAACTGAAAAAATTGGAGACCATCCGCAAAGATTTCGTGGCCAATGTTTCCCATGAGTTGAAAACTCCTATTGCTGCTATCAGCGGATTTGCTGAGACTCTGATGGCGGAAAATGCTGAAAATCAAACCTGTCACGAGTTCTCCCGCATCATATACGATGAGGCCACCCGTCTGACCCGCCTGGTGGAAAGCTTGCTGGAATTATCGCGGATCGAATCGGAGAATCCAAATCTTAAACTGGAACAGTTTGATATAAAAAATTGCATCACCAAATCCATAGAGAGATTTGATCTTCAGCTGTCAGATAAACACTTGACGATCAACACCCAATTCCCGGGAACCCCGGTGCTGATAAGAGCGGACTGGGACCGGATCACACAGGTAATGATCAACCTGATCGACAATGCGATCAATTATAGTGAGGAAGGCAACAGTATCGACGTGGTGGTGGAAGACCGGACGCATGACGTCATGGTACAGGTAACCGACCATGGGGCTGGCATACCCATGCAGGAAACCAAGAGGATTTTTGAACGTTTCTATCGGGTAGACAAGGCCAGGAGCCGCAAAGTAGGCGGGAGCGGTCTGGGACTCTCCATCGTGAAGCATATTATTGAGGTCCATGGTGGGTACGTAGACGTTCGCAGCCAAGTTGGCAGAGGGTCGACCTTTATTTTCACCCTGCCGAGATGATGCCTCAACCATGCCGTCCTTTCCCAAATGCAAGCAATCTCTTTACATAATCTTAATACATTATTAAGACGGGCTTGAGCTTGACTTAACCGGAGGTTGACCAAAAACGGCTATCATTAAACATAAGCTGGGCGAGGAGTTGTAAAATGACGGCGTACTTTGGAGGAGGTTCTCCAGTCAGGATCAGAATTGCGGGATGCTTAATCCTGCTGTTAATTTTCGCAGGGGTCTTTGTGACTGGCTGCGGATCTTCTTCGGGTGATGGGAATGGGGAACTGTCAGGTTCGATCACCATCGCAGGTTCAACCTCGGTCCAGCCTTTCTCGGAAGTGCTGGCGGAGGAATTTATGGCCCAGAACCCCGATACCAAGGTTAACGTACAGGGCGGGGGGTCCACCCAGGGGATTGAAGCCACCCGGGAAGGGGTAGCGGATATTGGGGCGTCCTCCCGCGAGATCAAGCCAGAAGAAAAGCTCCCCTACCAGTATTTGATCGCCAGAGACGGGATCATTGTGGTGGTTCACCCTTCCAATAAGGTCAACAATCTAACCCTGGATCAGGTCAAGGCGATTTTTACGGGGAACATACGTAATTGGAAAGATGTGGGCGGCAAAGATGGCGAGATTACCTTGGTCAGCCGCGAGGCAGGGTCAGGAACTCGTGATGGTTTTGAAACCTTGGCCATGGACAAAGAAAGTATCAGCAACCGGGCACTGATTGCGAATTCTACCGGAGCGATCCGCATGATAGTTGCCGGAGACCGCAATGCCGTGGGGTACATTTCCCTGGCGGTGCTTGATTATACGGTAAAACCGGTGAGAGTGGACGGGATAGATCCAACCTCCGAAAATATAAGGAACAACCGCTATCCTATAAACCGCCCCTTTATTTATGTTACCAATAGTGAACCAACCGGCCTTGTTCAAGAATTTATTGATTTCGTCCTTAGCGAACAGGGGCAGAGCATCCTGGAAGAAGAAGGGGCCATAAGGGTAAGGGTTTCCGGCACCGATTAAAGTACATAAAGGATGGTTGCTATGGCTGCCAACCAAGAGGCAACGGTTAAGTTAATTGACCTGAAAAGAAATTCCGGCATCCACAAGTCCCAGATCGCAGAGAAATTGATAGAGGGACTGTTGCTGCTGAGCGCGATGGCCTCCATTGTGGCTATAGCGCTTATTATCGTCTTTGTGTTTGCCAAGGGATTGCCACTCATTGGCAAGGTGGGGGTATTTAAATTCTTGTTTTCCACCACCTGGGATCCCACCAACGGGCAATTCGGAATTGCAACGATGATAGCGGGATCTCTGGCGGTAACCGTGGGGGCTTTAATCTGGGGAGTTCCGATGGGACTGTCGCTTAGCATATTTCTGGCGGAGATCGCTCCGCCGCGGTTAAGGTCCGTAATGGTACCCATGGTGGAGCTTCTGGCCGGGCTGCCGTCAGTTATTTATGGGTTTGTGGGGCTGGTGGTAATTGTGCCTTTTATTCGCGATCACTTCGGGGGCCCGGGGTTTAGTATCCTGGCGGGAGCTATTGTATTGGGAATCATGATCATGCCCACCATTGTTAACATCGCCCGAGATGCCATGGTGGCGGTTCCCCGAGAATTCAGGGAAGGGTCTCTGGCCTTGGGGGCTACCCAGTGGCAGACGATATCCAAGATTGTCCTGCCTTCTGCCAGTTCAGGAATAGTTGCCGCCATTGTACTGGGCATGGGACGCGCGGTGGGAGAAACCATGGCCGTGGTGCTCATAACAGGAAATATGACCCGCATGCCGGAATCGATCTTATCGCCGGTGCGCACCATGACCAGCAATGTGGTTTTGGAAATGGGATATGCCAGCGGCGATCATCAATTGGCCCTGTTTGCTACCGGGGTAGTGCTTTTTGTGTTCATTGTCATTCTCAATGCCTTGGTCAGTTTTGGCCGGAAGAGGAGCCGATAGATGAACAACATCGGTACCTACAAAGAGAAGACAATTTACTTCCTGATTTGGTTAGGGGCGGCATTTGTTGCCCTGACATTGCTGGCTATCATTGCCTATGTCTTTGTTAAAGGCATTGGCTCGATAAGTTGGGATTTCATTACGCAGATACCTTCGCGAGGGGGCAAGGAGGGCGGCATTTCTTCGGCAATTGCAGGCACCCTGTACCTTACGGTGGTTGGGCTGGCAATCAGTGCTCCCATCGGTATCGGATCGGCGGTGTATCTAACCGAATACCAGAAGCGGAACAGCCGGTTTACCAGGGCGGTTGAGGTGTCGGCGGAAGCCCTTTCGGGCATTCCATCGATCGTTTTTGGATTATTTGGATTCATATTTTTTGTTATCTATCTGGGGCTTGGATGGTCAATACTATCTGGTGGGTTGACCCTGGCCCTGATGGTACTGCCAACCATTATAAGGACTACACAGGAGGCCTTGAGTGCGGTGCCGGATGATTTGAGATCCAACAGTCTTGCCCTTGGAGCCTCCAAATGGCAAACGATAAGTAAAATAATCCTGCCTTCGGCCGCTCCAGGGATTGTGACCGGAATAATTCTGTCCATCGGACGCTCAGTAGGTGAAACCGCTGCCATTCTCCTCACAGCGGGCAGCGCTTTGGGAATGCCGGTATTGCCAACCGACCCGGCTCGCAGCATGTCAGTACACCTGTATTACCTGGCTGCTGAAGGGATCAGCATGGAACGCGCCTACGGGACTGCTTTACTCTTAATTGTGGTGATTTTGATCCTTAATTACCTGGCCAATCTCAGTTTGCGGAGATTTACCTTGAAATTGAAGGGTTGATCTTAGCAGGATTCCCGGATCAAATTGTGAGACGGATACGGGTTTAGGAAACCATGGATGAACAGAGTGTGGGTTCAAGGGACATACCATAAGGGTATCCCCATCCAAAGTTCGGAATTATGAAGAATATTACGGGAAGCGTGGCAGGCATTCTCCTGCCAAATCAACCAAGGGGCGGGGGTGAGAAAATGAATTCGGGCAAGATTCAAGCCAAGGATGTCTGCGTCTTTTATCAAGAGGACCAGGCGCTGTTTAACGTTAATCTGAATATAGAAGCTAACCGGGTCACTGCTCTGATTGGGCCATCCGGTTGCGGAAAGTCAACCTTTTTACGTTCACTAAACCGTCTCAATGAGCTGATCGAAGGTACCACCACAACCGGAGAGGTGCTCTTGGACGGGGTCAATATTTATGACCGGGAAACCGATGTAGTAAAATTGCGCAAAGAGGTGGGGATGGTCTTTCAGAAACCCAGTGCCTTCCCGATGTCGATTTATGATAACGTTGCCTATGGTCCGCGTATCCACGGAATAACCAAGAAAAGTGTGCTGGATGAGATCGTCGAGAGAAGTCTGCAGCAGGCCAATTTGTGGAAGGAGGCCAAGGATAGACTGAAGGCTTCAGCCCTGAGGATGTCGGGAGGACAGCAGCAGAGGCTGGTCATAGCCCGGGTACTATCAGTAAATCCGGGAGTGATCCTGATGGATGAGCCTGCATCAGCGTTGGATCCCATATCCACTGCTAAGCTGGAAGATCTTATCAGTGAATTA
>CAZDND010000072.1:0-8873 GCA_964506825.1 uncultured Syntrophothermus sp. | reverse complement strand
CGCCGCCTTGGGTGTTGATCCGCAATACTTGTCCGGCCATGACCAGGCCTCCTTAATCGGCCGGGATTCGTAAACTCTTCGGGCTCCCGCCTCCAGTAAAGGCATAACCCGTTTTTATAACAGTTTCTATGGTTGCATTGCGCAAATACCTGATAGATGCCGATATTTTCCCGCAAAAAAAACCTTCCAGAATAACCCGGAAGGTTCGTAAATCCCTATAATATGGTGCCGAGGACCGGGGTCGAACCGGTACGGGAGTCACCCCCCGACGGATTTTAAGTCCGTTGCGTCTGCCTATTCCGCCACCCCGGCAAATTGGACTAAAAAATAAAAATGGAGGGCGGAACCGGATTTGAACCGGTGAATGGCGGTTTTGCAGACCGCAGCGTTGCCACTTCGCCATCCGCCCTCGCTTCAGCAGAATTAATTATATCCCAGCCGAACCCAGTTAGTCAACCAGTGTGATCCCAATCAAAAGCCGTCCAATTGGACGGCTTGATCTTCATGGAGCGGGAAAAGAGATTCGAACTCTCGACCCTCGCCTTGGCAAGGCGATGCTCTGCCGCTGAGCTACTCCCGCATTTATGATGGTGCCTCAGGGCGGACTCGAACCGCCGACACGCGGATTTTCAGTCCGCTGCTCTACCAACTGAGCTACCGAGGCCTATATCCAATTATGGCGGAGCTGACGGGACTTGAACCCGCGATCTTCGGCTTGACAGGCCGACATGTTAACCACTACACCACAGCTCCAGACGCAAGTATTATTATAACACCGGTATTGAATCATATCAAGAGCCGTCGGCGGTTTTTTTTGGATAGCCGCGTCCCTGACGAAAGCCGTAATTGCCGCTATTTTCGCACATTTATAAAGTATCCTTAAAACGCCAGCCCCCCCGGTTCTTCCCTCCAAGGGATGAGATCCATCCGCGGCTGTAGTTCCCTGGAGCCTCCTACTCACCCAGAACCTTCTTAACGAAGTTGGGTAGAACAAAGCTGGCCTTGTGGATACCGTCATTGTAATAGTTCGTCCTGGGGTTGGTTTTCATATATCTCTCGACATCAAAATCAACTATGGGATCATATTTTTTCGAGCACAGCGTAAAGCTCCAGATAGCGCTGGGATAGGTGGGTATGTAAGCCCAGTATACTCTGACAATCGGGAATATCCTGGAAAGGTTTTGATAGAGATTCTTTAGTGTGCGTTGATGGAAAAACGGCGACTCAGACTGGGTGACAAAAATACCATCGTCATTAAGCCTGTCGTACGCCATTTGGTGAAAATCTTTTTGGAACAGAACCTCTGCCGGGCCAATGGGATCTGAAGCGTCGCAGAGAATTACATCATATTTCTCCCAGGTAGTGTTAAGGAACTTTTCGCCATCAGCAAATATCACCTTGGCTCTGGGATTGCCAAGTTCACTGGCCACCTCGGGAAAATATTCCTGACATTTCTGAACCACCATTTCGTCGATTTCCACCAGGGTTGCCCGCTCAACCTCGGGGTGTTTTAGAACTTCGCGAATCGTCCCTCCATCACCGCCGCCGATCACCAGGACTTGCTTGGGGTTAGGATGGGTGAAAAGCGGAACGTGCCCCAGCATTTCGTGGTAAACAAATTCGTCTTTTTCGGTGATCATAATTGAACCATACAAAACCAGCATTTTACCAAATTCATAGGTGTCCAGAACATCGATGCGTTGAAATTGGCTCTCTCCGCTGAAGATCAGTTGTTTGATTTTGATGTTAAGACCCACCCGATTTTGATGAAGCTCTGAAAACCACACATTCCAGAGATCAGTCATCGATTCCTCACGAATTATCTCGTTCGACATCCATACATCCCCTTTCCCTTTATGAATCACATTCCTAATCTATTAATACTATCCTGGCTGGAGGATACCCATTGAAGTTGGTTGCGCTGGCTCTCGTGTAGGCTCCCATCGACCTGACAACCAGCATATCGTCAACCTCAAGCCGTGGCATCGACGAGTTCTGGTAGACGATATCAAAGGAATCGCAGGTGGGCCCGGCAACAATACATTGTTCCCTCTCCCCCTGACGCTCAGAAATCATCGGATAGTCACAATGGTCGAAGACTTTTCCAGAAAAGGAGCCATAGAGACCATCGTCCACATAATACCACCAAACGTTCTCCCTCCGGGATTTGCCCACTACTGAGAGAACCAGGTCAACAGCATCTCCGACTACAAAACGTCCTGGCTCAATAATGATCTGCACATTGCCAAAATACCTGTTCAATGCTTCACTGATTGGCTCAAAATAACTGCGTAAGGGAGCTATATGTTCAGTATACTCTACAGGAAAACCTCCTCCGATATCCAGAATCTCCAGCCGCAAGCCGTTTAAGGCGAGCAGGTTGAAGATTCTCCGGCATTCCGTAATAGCATCCACATATTTATAGGGGTTGAGGTTCTGTGACCCCACATGAAAGCAAAGGCCTGCTACTTCAAGTCCCATATCCCGTGCTTTTAAAGCCAGATCTACTGCTTGGACCGGGTCGACGCCAAATTTGAATGAAAGGTTAACCACACAATCGGGATTGGGAAAACTAACGCGCATTAAAAGCTTAACCTTGTCCCGGTACGGCAGAAACTTGATAAGTTCATATTCATTGTCAAATACAAAATGACTTATGCCATTATCGATGGCAAACCTGATCTCCGAATCCTTTTTTATCGGATGAGTATGCAGCATATCCTGCCCGATCACCCCTAAGGCCCTTACCGCTTCTATTTCCGCATTGGAAACCACATCAAAATAAGGATTGCATGCTTTCACAATTCCCAATATCTCAGGGCATGCGTTGGCTTTGATCGCATAATATATTTTCGCCTGCGGCAAATATTCCTTCAGAATCTGAAACTTGTCTTCAATTTGCCGACGGGATACCGCCATCAGGGGGGTTCCATATTGATCCTTTAATTCTCGGGCTTCTTTCATACTTATGACAGCCATATTGCCGCCTCCTCTATGTGGGGATCAGACTATACTTGTATCAAATTATTTAGAAAAAGGCAAGCTTAATGATCCGCTTCGATAACACACAACCGGCAAAGCATAGTAATGCTATTTGCCGGTTGTCAATAAATCCCTGTTTTCTGAATACTTCCGGTAACACCATAAATCACCTTCCGCCGGGTGGTGACGATCGACAATTCGTCAGGACGGGCAAATTTTTTCCTGCCCCCCCTGGACCAATGCCCAGGATCCTGAATCAGCCTTGCAACTATTTGTGGTCCCTAAGGGATCTTAGATAGTCCAGAAAATTATCTACGGTTTTACGGCGGTGCTTTTGTTTCGGATACACAACGAAGATGTCTCTCTTGGCTGTTCCTCCGGTTATGGTTAAAAGTTGGAGCTCATCATTCCTGGTGCATTGGCGAGCCACATGAGATGATACCATGGCTATACCCATCCCCGCCTCAACGGCTGCGACCACAGCCTCGGTACTTCCCAGCTCTACCTGGATGTTGAGGCTGTCTTTGTTGATGCCCAATTGAGCCAGAATCTCTTCAGTGACTATACGGGTTCCAGAGCCCTTTTCTCGAAAGACCCATTTTTCTCCAGTAAGGTCTTTGAAATCCACCTTCACTCTTCCCGCCAGGCGATGCTCCTTTGGAACCAAAACCACCAACTCGTCCTCTTTCCAGGGAAAGCAGTCTACTTTGCGATTGGGAATCCAAGCTCCCACAATTCCCACATCAATCTCCCGTTCAGCCACCTGGTTGATTATACTCTCGGTATCCGCAACCTTCATAGTGATAGTGACGTTGGGAAAGCGATCTTTGAAATCCTTGAGGTACAGGGGTATAAGGTATTGACCCGGTATGGTGCTGGCCCCCAAAAACAGGTTTCCGCGCCGGCTCTCCGATATGTCTTCCATAATGCGCTGGGTTTTTTCCAGAACCCTCAAGACTTCACGAGCACATTCATACAAGGCATCCCCGGCCTCAGTGGTCTTAAGCTTGCGCCCCGACCTTTCCAGGAGCAGAACCCCGTATATCTCCTCCAGTGATTGAATCTGTTTGCTAACCGCTGGTTGGGAGATATTAAGTTCCTCTGCGGTCCTGGATAGGTTATGGTTTTCAACTACTTTAACAAAGGTATTGAATAAGGTCAGGTTGATAATATCACCACCATATATCAGCGTAAGAATGCAGCCAAAATCGCATCAACGGCCTGCTGCTCGTCCATGCCCAGAGTCATCAGCTTGATCAGTTGATCACCGGCTATCCTGCCGATGGCTGCTTCATGGGTTAGAATTGCTTCCGCGCTCTCTGCCGTAAGCTCTGGTACCGAGCGTATTCTGGCGTTGCCCATGATAATCGAATCACATTCCACATGCCCATTGCAGCGGTTGGAGCCTACCAAGCCCGCCCTAAATAGCTGACGCGACTCATCTTGGGCCACCGACCTAGAAAGTACACGGCCTGAGGAATCAGCTCCCAGGAGATTAATAGTCACCTCAGAAATGGCTTCTTGTTTTCCGTGAGTCAAGAGTCGCTCGATGATCTTCAGCGATCCTTTTTCCTGAATGAAAGCCTCAGTAATCCTCTTGGTGTTGTCGACCCCTTTGATCTGAACCATTTCCATTTCCGCATAAGCATCAGGTTCAACGGTAATAATCGTGGTGGGGTTAAGCAGTTTTTTGCCGCTTCCATCCCCTTGAGCATAATGCCGCTCGATATACTTGAGACGGGCTCCCCTTTTGATAAAAAATTCGTGGATCCCGTCGTGCTCAGAGTCTTCACTGCCCGAATTATGGATGCCACATCCGGCGATGATGGTTACATCGGCATCCTCCCCGATGACAAAGGTGTTGTAAACCAGATCCTTAAGGCCGCTCTTGGTCAGAATGACCGGTATGTGGATAGATTCGTTTTTGGTGCCCGGTTTGATCAGAATATCAATGCCCGGCTTGTCTTTTTTCGGGATTATCTCTATGTTAGCTGTTGATTGACGGTAACCTTCGCCATCCTTGCGGATATTGAATGCCCCCTGGGGAATTCCATGAAGACCGGCTACCGCTTCCAGCAATTGGTCGTCCAAACTGTTATAACGCAACTACCCCACCCCCGCACTGATTCCTGATCTTGCAATCGCAAATTATATCATCCCTGATCAAGGGCCAGATTTCCGCAGTCGGACCTTGGCTTTGAATTATGCCATCGGCAACCAGGATTATCTCATCACAGATAGGCAGGAACTGCTCGTTGTGGGATATGATAACCGCCGTCTTGTTGGGTTTTCCACGATGTCTGGCGATAATGAGGTTAATCAGCTTCTGAATGGTCCACAAATCCACTCCTGCCTCGGGTTCATCGAACATGGTTATTTCTGAATCCTTGGCCAAAAGTTGCGCTACTTCCAGGCGCTTTATCTCCCCTCCGCTTAAACTGGGTCCCAAGTCTCGGTCGATGTAATCCTCCGGACACAGACCTACATCACGAAGGTACCCACGAATCCCCATTTCGGTTATCTCCGGATTAGCAACCCGCATCAATTCGTCTATCTGTATCCCCTTAAAACGCGGAGGATTTTGAAAGGCATACGCAATGCCTTTGCGCGCTCTTTCAGTGATACTTAGATCAGTAATATCTTCACCATTGAAAATGACCTGCCCGTGGGAAGGTCTGTATATACCCATAATTACCTTAGCTATGGAAGTCTTGCCGCCTCCGTTAGGTCCGGTTACTCCATAGATCTTTCCCGTCTCCAGTGCGAGATTTACATTCTTCAAAATTTCTTTTTCTCCGGTACTTCCTTCGCTAAGATAAAGCCCGATATTGCGCAGTTCCAGCAATTGGATCTCCTCCTTAGGATCATCTGTTACGTAAATATAATCGTCAACCGAATTAAATGTTCGCTTGGCACTCTTACGGTATTCCTTATCCGCAATTGATTACATGCCCAGCGATCATACTGGTCAACTGTCGCCCAACCTTATAACCTTATTAAAGGCAACTAAGATAACGCATCTGGTGCAGCCAAGCCGGCCACCTTCTTGACAATGATCATCAACTCTTCATTAGTATAGTCCTCAACCAAACCCTGATCCATCAAACGATTCAGCAAAGGATCCCAACCTAGAGACCCCAGCAAGGGCATTCCCATTTCCTCAGCCACTTGGTCGGCATGAGAATCACCAAATAGTGGGAAGCGGTCCTTACAATGGGGACACACAGCATAACTCATGTTTTCCACCAAACCAAGGATGGGTACCTTAAGCTTTTGAGCCATTTTAACAGTCTTTTTTACCACCATCAACACCAGTTCCTGGGGTGAAGTAACCACTACTATCCCATCGACCGGCAGAGTTTGCATAACCGTTAACGGGATGTCGCCAGTACCAGGCGGCAAGTCGACCAGGAGAAAATCGATGTCCCGCCAATCGGTTTCTTCCCAAAACTGCTTGATCATTCCTGCCAACAGTGGACCTCTCCAAATAACGGGTTCATCTTCAGAGTTAAGAAATAGGTTAACCGAGATTATCTTGCTTCCCTTGACCGTAACCGGGGGTATAATGCCAAATTGAGTTGCTTGCAAACCCCCGCTTTTAACTCCGAATGCTTTGGGAATGCTGGGGCCGGTTATATCTGCATCCAATATTCCCACCTTGAATCCCAATTGATTCAGCCCCACGGCGAGCAGGCTGGTTACCGTTGATTTACCCACCCCACCTTTGCCGCTCATAACCGCGACCACTTTTTTTATATTGTTCATGCTCCCTAATTTTGATCGGTCCGATGCGCAGTTTTCAGTATTGGCACACGATCCTCCCGGTCCAACTTGGGCGCACGTCCGGCAATTTGATTTATTGTCCGACATATTCTCACACTTCTTCCCTGGACTTAGTCATTGATCTTGATATTACCCTCAGAACGGAGCTTTTCAACCAACTCGGTCCATACTATTTCCCGTTTGTTGTTTAAAGTCATCGCCTCAGCTTGTTCTGCCACCTTATCAAAAGGCTCGACTTTGGCGGCTCTTTCCTCAAAGGCTTTAATAACATGGAAACCGAATTCCGTGGCTACCGGTTCATCGGTTATCTCGCCTGGTTTGAGCTTTAGGGCTGCGGTCTTAAACTCAGGGACAAAACTGGTCTCCTCGGATACGAAACCCAAATCTCCAGATGTTTCTTTGGCGCTGGGTTCGGTCGAAAATTCCCGTGCCAACTCGCCAAAATCATCCCCCGCCTTAACCCTCTTGATCAAATTGTGGGCTTCTTCCTTGGTAGCCACCAAAATATGAGATACTCTGATCTCGCGGAGATTGCCAAAATTTTGCGGGTTGTCTTCATAATACTGCTTGATTTCCTCAGCTGTCACCGATACTGGCTCCATAGTTTTCTCATACAGTTCACTGACCAGTATCTGATTATACATCTCGGCGTTAAAATCCTCTTCGGTCATACCGGAAGCTTTTAGAAAACTCTGATAACCCTCGTCGCCGCTCGCCTCCTTGAATGCGGCAATCTGGTCACTGACCTCCTGATCGGTGGCCTCCATTCCTCTTTTCTTAGCTTCCTGGATCAGCAAAGTCTGTTCCACCAGGCTGTTGATCGCCGCCGTCCTGATTTCCTTCATAAATTCTGTGTCTTGACGAGGGTCGCTTCCATAGGTCTGCTGGGCCTGGGACACGTAGAGATTGACGATCTTGTCCAACTGGCCCTGAGTTATGTTTTCTCCATTCACCTTGGCCACGGAATCTCCACAGCCTGCCAAAATTCCCAACGACAAAACCAGTACCATGATGACCCATGGTCTCTTAATCATATGGCCTCCTCTTTTCCTTTTTGTTCTGACCTGGTCAAATCAAATGATCCTATCCTCCAAAATATGGCATCAAACATAACCGCCATGATATCCAACTTTGGGTCCAGGACGCTCACTAATTACCAAAATCTACTTAATTTTCAAATTCACCCATATCGATATCAACCGCCTGAATCAGGATTCGTTGAATATCTTCAACAACTCGGATAATTTCCATCTCTGCCTTAAAAAACGCCAGGATCCTTGGTGATCCACTTATGATATCCATCAAGGCTTCAAGCTCTTTTAATCTTTCCGGATCCGGTTCGACTCCTGCCATCATGTCCTTTTGAAGCTTGGTTTGTTTCCGGCGAATGTCGCAGACCATTTCCCATGACTTCTGATCACCCTTTAGGTCTTCTTTGGCCTGAATATATGCCTGATAGCTTTCACTTTCTTTCAGTGCCCGGGCTGTCTCATGCGCTTTGTCATAGATATTCATTGATATCCCCCCTATTTATTTATAGTCTTATACCGATCCCAGCCGGCCCTGCTTCAGGGAAAACAGCGTCAATCGGCAACCATCGCTATTAGTTCAATCTCACAAGGTGCATTCAGTGGGAGGGAGTTAACCCCCACTGCCACTCGGGCATGTTTTCCCTTTGCCCCGAAGACTTCCTCCAGCAAATCCGACGCTCCATTAATGACCTGGGGCTGGCTGGCAAACCCATCGGCTGACTGTACATAACCAGTAATCTTCACTATCTGCTCGACTTTTTCCAGATCAACCATCAGGTATTTTAGTACCCCGATCAAATTGACAGCTGCCAATCTTGCTGCTGCGTAACCGGTTTGGATGTCAACATCACGACCCAAAGCGCCTTCATACTTTAATTTACCGTATTCGGTCGGAAGCTGTCCGGAGACATAAACCATGTTGCCGCATCTCAGCCCCGGCACATACGAAGCCAATGGTGCCTGCGGTTCTGGCTCGTCGACGCGGGCGACATCGGGGGCAAGCGTGATCTGACGCACCTGTTGGGGGGTGGTGACCACACGCCGCAAGGTGCCGTCGCGTGCCAGAACCTCGATCGT
>CAZDND010000071.1:2336-9103 GCA_964506825.1 uncultured Syntrophothermus sp. | reverse complement strand
TTTAGCGAAGAGAAAGATTTATTTATCTCGTTGGTATCTGCGTTGGTGGGGATGCCTAGACGTTCATGGATAACTTTGTCGAACTGATCGCGAAAACGGTTTTGTACTTTATTAAAAACCTCTTCAACATATACATGACTCTGACCAATTCCATCAAGGCGTTTTGGCAAGATGACCGGGACACCGGGAATAAATTCCATAAAATGGGCCGGAGTTATGTGGGGCTGGACCTCTTGTTCAGCTTGCATCCATGATGCGGCAAAATCAGCTTCCAGTCTCATAAAATTCGTGCGCTGTTCGGTCTGTAGAGCAGTGATGGCCGCTTTCATAAAGACTGTTTCTTGGATGGATTGATCCTTGGCATGGTCTCGTATCTTTTCGGCTTTCAATAAGATTTCGGAAATTCTCCCACTGAACAGGCTGGTCAGGCTTGCCATGATGTCGTCTCGGGAAATGGTCTTGTTAAAAGAGTATCCCCGAAGGTAGTATTCGATGATTGAATTCCAGAGGATATGATCAAAAGGAAAAGCACCCTCCAACACTCCAATAACAGCCTTGATAAGCTCATCAGGCAGCAGCGCCTGATTTACCCGTTGCCACAGATTGTTGTTGGCCTCAAACGCCGCTCGGAAATCCTTAGATGATAGAAATATTGCTTCAGGTACATCATCGTAGACCAGTCCTTCATAAGTGTCGATTTTTTTTACAAAAGGTTTTCTTGACAACCAAAATCTGCTATCACGGGAGATACATTCAAAAAGAGCCTCAGCCGTCTCCCAAAAAATAAAATCCATCTTATCCCTGTACGTTGGGGTGAGTTTGGCACCTAAATTGACTTCACACAACCGTTTATCGATTTTTAGAAGCCTGGTGATAATCCACATATCAATGCCATAAGATTGGGTTATGTCGGACCAGAAGTGGATCTCTTGGCATAAGTCTTCCACAATGTCATGGGAGAATGCGTATAATCCACTATGGGCATCACTGATGTGGCAGTTGTAAAAACGCTCTATGAGCTGGGAAGAAAAGAATGTTCCCGTGAGGGACTCAAGGTGGTGGCGTCTTAGGTTAGCCATGGCCATATCATACTCGTATTTGATTGGCGTTATTAGCTGGGTAATCCACTGCATATTGAAACCATGTACGTCTTCGTTTTTCAAGTCGGCTGCTAATACTACCAACTCTGTTTCCAGGTAATTGGCCACTTCAAGAAGAGCCCTAATACTGGCGCCCCGGCCTTCCGCGCCCGGCTTCATCAAGAACGCATAGTTCACCATGGAAAAATTTTGTTCATTTACCGCATTTAAGACTTCTTCACTTTGCGAGTCACCGCAACAGACTACCAGTATACGGTAGGAAGATAAAATATCCTGGTTGGAATCAATCAATCGCAGAAGTTGGACCAATGATTCTTTCTCATTATAAAATGGGATACCTAAAACCGTGTCATAGATATCTTTATACTGATCCAAGAGCGAAAAATTATCCTCCATGGTTTCACGAAATAATTCTTCATATCCCCTGGCAGCACGAGTTTCCATATCGTGAACCTCCCCTGTTGGATTTGTGCGGTTATTATCAAATTGTCGATGCTATCTGGGATGGCATGACATTGTCAACTCTGACTGACGGGTCGCAACAGAACCAATTTGTGCCTCAATATTTCCTTTGGGATTGAGAACATTGCATAATACTCAGATCGACAAAGCTCATTTCTCAAATGAATACGGAACATCTATACCTAGAGTCCGCAAGAACAATGATAGTTGATTGAATATCTGCTTCAGGCTGTCCTGAGATGTTGCCTCGCAACGCATAATCAGGTAAGGACCGGTATTCGATGCCCGAACTAATCCCCATCCGTCAGGGAACAAAATTCTGGCACCATCAATATCAACCACTTCTCTTTTGGGCCGATAAAATTCCAAAACCTGCTGGACTATGTCCAATTTCTTCTCGTCCGTTGTTAGGATTCTAATTTCTGGGGTTGAATGGTATTTGTTGATGTCACCTAAAAGAATATCGATGCTCAAGTCAGTATTGGATAGAATTCTGAGTAAACGCCCGACTGCGTAAATTGCATCATCATATCCGTAATACTCATCCGCAAAAAACATATGTCCTGACATTTCGCCAGTGAAAACAGCACCGATCTCTTTCATTTTAGCTTTTATAAGAGAATGCCCGGTCTTGAAGAAAATTGGCGTTCCTCCAAGAAGATTGATTTCATCAATTAGACTTTGCGAACACTTGACCTCTACTATGCATTTACTGTTTGGAAATCTGGGCAGGATCTCGCGCCAAAAGAGGATCATCAACAAATCGCCCCAGATGATGTTGCCATGTGGGTCAACTATTCCTAGCCGATCACCGTCTCCATCAAATCCAATACCCAAGTCAGCCCCTTCTTGTATGACCATCCGGATCAAATCCTGACAGTTTTCAATACTAACCGGGTCCGGATGGTGGTGTGGAAAGTGTGGGTCTGATTCGCAGTAGAGTTCAACTACATCGCAGCCCAATTCTTTTAATATACGGGGAGCAAATAATGAGGCTGTCCCATTACCGCAGTCAATAACTGTTTTCAGGTGCCGGGGACCGAGCTTTATTTTGGATTTAATCATCGCAATATAGGCTTCGGTAATATCACATTTCTCCAGACTGCCGCCATTGCCGCCCCGAAAGACTCCCCTCTCCACCCGTGACCATAAGTCCACTATCTGGTCACCATATATGGTTGTATCTCCCAACAACACCTTCATTCCGTTGTACTCAGCACCGTTGTGGCTGGCTGTAATCATCAGCCCGGCTGGGATGTCCAGATATCTGGCAGCATAATAAAAAATCGGAGTGATGACCAGGCCGACATCAATCACTTCCAATCCGGAATCAAGAAGTCCTCGGATCGCCTCTTCTTTGATGGCCGGAGATGATTCACGGTTATCTCTGCCAATGATTACTCTGCGGTGATTATGTTCATAAGCCAAGTCGGCGAAAGCTCTGGCGATGGCATAGACCGTTGGCAGCGTGAGGTCCTGCTCATAAATCCCCCGAATGTCATATTCGCGAAAAATATTTTTGGCAATCATATTTAATTCTCCTTCTTTGCTGGTTTGCAGGAATTCTCTTTTTAATAACACCAGACCTGTAAAAGCGGCCGATGAGGATCGGAAAAAGCAATTATTGATTCGTTGGATCATGTTCCTTATGGCCTAGTGTAGTTCCCATATAGGGGTGAATTCACCCCTTGCGGGGATGCCATTCCGGGAAAAAATTTATAGTTATCAATCCCAGATTGTGGAGGCTATTATACGATTTGGATCTGAGGGAATGTTTGAGATAATGCAGTTCGGTTATCCTGCCCCATCGATCGGCACGGCTTATTTAGGTAATCTAACCTGATCAGTGCAACAACCCCTATTTATTATGATGTCATTATGATATCATAATAAAATAATTCATTGAAAGGACGCGATAAATTGAGTGAGAAAAATGCATTCAAAATCAATGGTTTTCTGGGGATAATTCTGTGTCTTCTGTTGGTCGGCGCCTGTATATGGGCTTTAATCAATTTCCGTATCATTACCGGAATCCTGACCGCGTTTGCTGTGGCACTGCTGAGTTCAGGAATTACTATTGTTCAGCCAAACGAGGCTAAGGCTCTGACATTCTTTGGTCGCTATGTCGGTTCCATTACTGAGGCCGGTTTATGGATGACGATCCCACTGACTTTTCGGAAAAAGGTATCATTGCGAGTTCGAAACTTTAACAGTGAGATGCTGAAAGTTAATGATGTGGAAGGTAATCCCGTAGAAATTGCAGCTGTTATTGTATTCAAGGTCATGGATTCGGCCAAGGCTTTGTTTGATGTCGACGACTATGAGACCTTTGTTAAGATTCAGAGCGAGACAGCTTTACGCCATGTAGCCACCAAATATCCTTATGACAATTTTAATGAGGATGGCTATTCGCTCCGAGGTAACGCTGAAGAGGTAGCCGATGAACTGCTTCGCGAATTAAAGATACGTTTACAGGTCGCCGGGGTTAATGTAATTGAAGCCCGACTGACACATTTGGCCTATGCGACTGAGATCGCAGGTGCGATGCTCCAGCGCCAGCAGGCATCGGCGATTTTGGCGGCCAGGAAGATCATCGTCCAGGGAGCGGTCGGCATGGCTCAGATGGCGATAGCTCAACTCCAGGAAGAGGGCACAGTGGAAATGGATGAGGACCGCAAAGTAGCCATGATAAATAATCTTATGGTCGCAATTGTCTCAGATCGATCAGCACAACCGGTAATTAATACCGGCAGTGTATATTGAAGCTTTGGCTGACTATGAGTAAAAAAAAGAGCTTTCCCTTGAGGATTGATCAATCATTATATGATGTCTTGGAACGCTGGGCTACCGACGAATTTCGCAGCGTTAATTCCCAGATCGAGTATATCATTCGCAATGCCGCCCAAAAATCAGGCCGCCTTCCCGCAAAATACTGGCCTGAAGGCGATGAAGTGCAAAACAAAAAATAATTTCACTAACAACAGGCTATCCTTTGAAAGGATAGCTTGTTTTATTGGGAGCTAACAATGGGTTCTTCGGATGTAATCCGGGAATGTATCGCAGAACTCCTCCGCCTTGGCAAGTGATGTGAAATTGAGCCAACCACCATCTCTTTTGAGACGGCCAACCCCTTTAAAGGCCGTCTCTCCCCTCTTAAGGAATCTGCAGCTTGATGATGAATGAATGGTGCATATCTTTCTCGGTCTATCAATATTCAACCAAACGGTCATGATTACATACTCCTCTTTTAACCATACGCGGTACAAAATTGATCCGAAACGATTTATCCCTCTCTTTAATTATTATCCTTCATAACTGCCCTATAAACAAATATCTTCGCATTCCGAATATCTAAACGTTCCAAAGGTATTTCTGCTGATCATTCAGAATTATACTATCAGATATCATTTAACCCGGCATCACCATAATATGGAAAAAGAGGAGGATTCCCTATTGTATCAACACATTGAAGGGCTCACCATCTGTCAATCATTTTACCGGACCATCGAGGTCTACCCGGATAAGGTGGCTCAACTGTTTAATCCTCAATTGTACAACGGAGATAATAATGGCGTTTTTACCTGGAAGGAAGTTCAGAAGCGCGTTGAGCTCATAGCATGCGGCCTAATTGGCATGGGACTGGAAAAGAAGCACAGGGTAGCAATCGTGGCTCCCAATAGTCCATATTGGACCCATGTTGATTTGGCAACCATGAATTGCGGTGGAGTATTAGTAACCATATACCCCACTTTGTCGATCAAGGAGATCTCCTATATTGTCAACGATTCAGGAAGCGAGATTCTATTTGTTGGGAATCAGGAGATTCTTGAAAGAATACGGTCCGGAATCAAGACTATGCCCGGACTGCGCAAGATTGTAGTTATGGACTATGGTTATATTTCAGATGACCCCCAATTAATGTCCATCAAGGATCTTACTGATTTAGGATCAAACAACCTTGCTGATAAGATGATCGAATATGAAAAGCGATGGCAGGAGATTAGTCCAGAGGATTGGGCGACAATATTGTACACTTCGGGAACAACAGGAGCTGGCAAAGGGGTTATTCTCACCCATTGGTGCATTACCAGCCGCGTTGACGGGACTTTTGAATATTTTGACCGGGTGGGTCACCCGCTGACCAGTGAGGATAGAGTGCTTTCATTCCTGCCCCTGTCCCATATATTTGATCGGGCTTGCTCGCAATGGGCTGCCATATGCCTGGGGGCATCGATAGCATATGCCGATAGTACAGGCACTTTAATGAATGATCTTCCCACCTATAACCCCACTTGGTTCAGCTGCGTTCCGCGGTTATATGAGAAAATATATATGCAGTTTTATCAAGGTCTGGCTGCCAGCCCTGCCAAAAGCAGACTGTTTGAATGGGCTTTGGGGGTTGGTAAAAAGGTTCTGGCATATCGAACCGATTCCCATGGCCGGATCGATATGCGGCCTGAACTGGACCTAAGATCCATGTTGCCTTTTGGGCTTCGCATACAGTATTCGTTAGCCGACAGATTATTTGCCAAAGTCAGAGCTTTGTTCGGCAATCGCTTTCGGTTTTCTTTTTCCGCCAGCGCAGGTATTGCCCCTGAACTCCTGACCTTCTTCTATGTTATGAGTCTTCCGGTATTGGAAGGCTATGGTCTGACCGAAACCACCAGTGCGGTCACCTACAACCCTATGTGCGGAGCGAAACCAGGAACCATCGGTCCGGAAGCCAATCGATCCATTTGCCGGGTTGCCGATGACGGGGAATTAGAAGTATCTGGAGCAGGGATATTTGCCGGGTATCTAAATAAAGTTGAAGAAACAACCGAAGCCTTTACTGAAGACGGTTGGTTTCGCACCGGAGATTTGGTTAAAGTTGATGCGGATGGATATTACACGATTGTCGACCGGAAGAAAGCCATTATCTGCCTGGCAACCGGTAAGAATGTAGCCCCATTGAAGATAGAAGGACGTTTTGCTACCAGCCTGGCCGTGGAGCAGGTTTTTGTTATAGGAGATGAAAAGCCATTTATATCGATATTGGTGGTACCCAACTTCAATTACTTCGTTGATCTCTATGATCAGCAAGGAATCACTTACGACAAATCCCTTCTCAAGTATGCAAACATCAACGGAGCCAGGATATGTGTCGAGGTGGGTCAGGATTTCATTGATCAGCCCTTGCTGAAAACGATGGTCAATGATGCTGTA
>CAZDND010000071.1:0-2326 GCA_964506825.1 uncultured Syntrophothermus sp. | reverse complement strand
CAGCAAATATGAGTTTATATGCAAAATGGACAGAAGAAATAGTAACTCCAGAAACATATACAGTAATATTTGATAGCGGAGTAGGAGCAATAACAGTTGTAAAAGATGCAACAATAACTTCCCTACCAGTACCAACAAAAACAGGGTTTACATTTGAAGGATGGTTTACAGAAGAAAATGGAGAACTAACTCCCACCCAGAAAGCAAAGAAAAGGGTTATAATGGAAAATTACAGGGATCTGATCGAAAGTGTCTATAAATAGGCTCCCCTGGTGATGCGGCGGTTCTTCGTAAAGACTAGAATGTGTTTTGAGTTGTAAAGCGGTGCTTGGCCCCCTGACCAATCAAACGTTGAGATTGGCAATGGTAAGTATCTGGTTCCATTGCCAATCTCAATAATTTTTTTAATTCCCACCAAGTAATGAGTAGGTTCAACGATAATATCATCATTTGGTAATGAATTTTATAGATTACCAACACACATAAACACATGAATTGTTGGCGATCGGTTTGACACAATATCGATTATTCCTGGTACTTATGGTTGGCAGATACTTCCAATACTATAGGGTTGTATCAGTTGGCAAATCTGGCTTCTGGACCTCGGTTTTACCTGACAGGGCATAAAATACACTGCCCATTCCTAGCGCCACAACACCAAGTTTGATGATCCAACCAACCAAAGGTATCATAGACACCAGCATTAGAACCGCTAATATGGGTACCCACATCCAGGAATTGGTGCCATAGCGTGCACCAAGTATACCTGCCAGAAGTGCGGTAACCACAAATTTGCTGCAATACAAGAACAGACTATATAAACCCAGCATAATCATACTCAAAGGAATACCAATCACAGTCACCATCAGTATTATGGCTGCTAAGGGCAGCGCCAAAACCAGCAACAGACCAATACCCGCTGTCGGCAGTAGATTTCTGCCGGCCGGTACCGCCAGATCTGACCACAGGCCCCGACGCCATTTATTGCCCACCAAGTACACTGCCATGGCTGCCAGCAGGGCGATTATGTAGATGCCAGCTGCATCCATCGGAGACCTGGTCTCACGAGCAGGACTGGGTTCTTTGATGATCTTGTTCCAATTGAGGTCACCCTGGACTACTGCATCAGAAGAAATGTTGGCTTGGTCGGTGCTGCGGTAAGTCAGATTACCTCCAACATACGCACCATCACGCAGCGTCAGACTACTTCCTGATAAATAGACATCCTTGCCAATACGTCCGCCAATCAGCAATGCTTCCGCTGCGCCATAGAGTTTACCATTAACATTGCCCAGCACATCCATGGTTGACGAAGCGGCTACCAGGTCCCTGCCAATCGTCACGGTCTTGTCAACCAG
Source organism: uncultured Syntrophothermus sp. (assembly GCA_964506825.1). GTDB lineage: Bacteria > Bacillota > Syntrophomonadia > Syntrophomonadales > DTU052 > JAAYDA01. The sequence goes on along the minus strand of CAZDND010000071.1, from coordinate 968 downwards.
CAATGACTGGCTTCCAGACGTTACCGAGCCTGCAATGGGCGCGGTTAAACGAATACTTTGTCCCACAACTCGAATATCACCATATACAGGTCCACTGACAGTCATATTTTTGGCCGCTGCAATGATGTCGCCCTTTATTTCGCCGGTAATTGAAACTGTATCCCCCGCAACATATAGATCACCATCTATCGTGCCGTCAATAGTGATTTGCTGCCCTGACAGAAAGGTTGACCCGCTAAGGGTTTTACCGGCTGGCACATTTACAACTCCATCCGCAGCTAAAAGGATACCCGAAGGATATAGAATCAGAACCAGCCCCACCAAACCGCCGATTACCAAACGTTGAATATTGATCATGGAATCTGCCCTCTCCCCATAAATCTCACTTCTATTCCCTATTATAGCTTGTTATGGTATGGTTCTGCCATTATGCGTTGAGGAATTAATATAAAGAATTCAGCTCATCGTTTAGAAATGATATCCATATAATGAACATCAATCATGGTAATCGATAATGAAGAGAAAGCTCCCGGTTGCCGGGAGCTTCGATGATGCTAATCTGATTTTATACGGTAGCGTCTGAATTTATCTGAGCAGGCTGCCTGAAATCACCATTCTTTGGGCTTCAGACGTGCCCTCATATATTTCGGTTATCTTGGCATCGCGCATTAGCCTTTCGACCTTCTGCCCCTTGATGTATCCATATCCTCCATGGATCTGAACTGCCTTGGATGCGTGGCGGTTTGCCATTTCGGCCGCAAAGACCTTGGCCATGGATGCTTCCTTTGAGTACGGTTTTCCTAAATCCTTAAGAAAAGCTGCGTGATAAGTCAGGAAACGGGCAGCCGATATATCGGTAGCCATATCAGCCAACATCCATTGGATAGCCTGATTTGAGGAGATTGGCTTGCCAAATTGTATTCTCTGTTTGGCATAGCTTATCGATTCATCCAATGCTGCTTGGGCAA
>CAZDND010000070.1:0-9103 GCA_964506825.1 uncultured Syntrophothermus sp. | reverse complement strand
TTGATTCTCCTCCGGGGGGAATGGACGCCTAATCCATTCCCCCCGATTTTTTGTTTAGACTTCACTCCAAAATTTTTATTTGTCTAAATAGAGGAAATTTGCAATGAATATAAAATATTAACTATATTGCCTTATAATTTTGAATATTGGAAACCGATTGATTTATCAGGGTATTTCAAATTTCCTCCAATTATCTATGATTGACAATCTATACCTGGAGCTCATCTCCATGAATGGCATCAGAGACCTGACAACTATCCCTAGCCTTGGCGAAGGGGGTGACCTAGCTTCAGGCGTTTATTCCCCTATTGTAAAAGGATACAACTGATGGAGCTTCCAAGAATCATAAAGTGGCTGTACAAAAACTCCGATGCTATTCAGTAAACTGTGACCGATCCCGGTCCGGGTAGTAGACAATGACATCCCGGAGCAGGAACCAGGTTCTGATCCGCAACCCGGCAATTACCGTCTATAGAGCATGAATCATTATTGAAGGAGGTTGTTGTGTATGTCGTCTTCGGCTCCCGAAATCCAGGCTAATCGGTTTTGGCTTGCCCGACATGACCCTGATGTTCGCCCGACCATTAACTACCCTTACTTTCCTGCCCATGAACTGCTAAGAATCGCTGCTAATGTTGAACCCGACAAGGCCGCCACTCATTTTTACGGTACGGAGATTACTTTTTGGGATCTCCAACTCAAGGTAATCCGCATGGCCAATGGTTTGATTGAGGCCGGTATTAAGAAAGGTGACCGCATCGGAATCATGTTGCCCAACTGTCCACAATTTGTGCTGACTTTTTTTGCCCTGCTTCATGCTGGAGCCATAGTGGTTAACCTGAATGCCCAGTTTACTGCGGATGACCTGCTTAAAATCGCTTCTAAAACAGATATGTCGGGAATAATCGCATTTGATGGAGTGGTTCCAGTCATCAAGAAGTTCGCAGCTATGCACCCCTTGAACTCTATTATGATCACTGGAGTGACTGATTTCGTTGACGCTGCTCCAAAAAGCACTCCTGAGAGCCTGGGATTGGAGCCCAACTGGATCCACTATTCACAATTCCTTGAGGCTAGCACCAACGTTGTGCCCCCTGGACTCCCTATCGTCCATGATGACCCGGCGGTAATCCAGTTTACCACCGGGACTACCGGCAACCCCAAGGGAGCCATACTAACTCATCGTAACCTGGTGGTCGCTGCCTATTCCGTGAACGAATGGGCCGGCAGCATCCTCGGACTCATTCCAGTCCCCCGCAGGACAGTATTCTGCGTTCTGCCCTACTCCCACGTTTACGGAGAAATATGCTGCCTATGCTACGGAATAATAAGTCGTTCCACCCAGATTTTGCTGCCACGTTTTGACCCGGCAGAGGTTATGGACACCCTGGCCAAGTTCGAAGAAATCACTTACTTTCCTGCTGTACCAACCATGTTTTCGGCCATATTGTATCATCCCCGGGCTGAAGAACTGGATCTCGGCAAGAAAATGGGGGTATTTAACAGCGGCGCGGCCCCTTGTCCTCCAGCATTATTGCAAAGAGCTCGCGATCTTAATATATTTGTGGCTGAGGGCTGGGGAATGAGCGAAACCACCTCGCTGGGAATTACCAATCCCTACATCGGGCTTAAAAAGGACATGAGTATTGGACTGCCCTATCCAGACTGTGATATCAAACTAATCGATCCCGATACCGGTGTTGAGGTTCCAACCGGTGAACGTGGTGAAATTGTAATGCGATCGCCCCTGGTGATGAAAGGTTACTGGAACGATCCAGAAGAGACGGCCAAAGTTCTCAGGGATGGTTGGCTATATACAGGGGACATCGCCTATCAGGATAATGAAGGATACATATTCATAGTGGACCGTTCGAAAGATATCATTATCTCCGGTGGATTCAATATTTATCCCCGGGATATAGACGAAGTGATCATCAAACATCCTAAGGTCAAGGATGTCATCACTGCCGGTATACCTGATGATTATCGCGGCGAGAAAGTAAAGTCCTACGTTCAGTTGGTAGAAGGTCAAACTATTACCGAGGCTGAGCTAATCGCATACTGTAAGGAACATTTGGCGGCTTACAAGGTTCCCCGGGAAATCGAGTTCCGGGCAACCTTGCCACGAACCGCAGTTGGAAAGGCATTGCGCCGCATTCTTCGTGATGAAGAATTAAACAAGTAAGGTCGCTCAATACTGAACCAAAAAGACAACCTGGTCCACTCCCAATGGCATTGGACCAGGTTGTCTTGCTGTTATTGGCAGAAAGCGATGTCTAAAGTCGCCGGTTCTCGATCAACGCTAGCTTCTTCTGCCTGGTTAAACCCTTTATGGATCGTTCCCGGCGAAGTGCTGAGGAAAGATCCATACCATCTTCATAGTACACCAATATAACCGGCCGACGGCCTCGAGTATATTTGGCACCGGTTCCTAGATTGTGCTTATCGATTCTCCCTGCAAGGTCCTGGGCCACACCGGTATACAGTGTTTTATCAGCGCACTCGACGATATAGACATAATAATTGATTTCCGTCGACAACTCTTCACCTCATCTTGACGTCTCCGCTCTCAGTGGTCCACCGGAGATGTTCTTTATTGCCAGCAATTAGAGGCCATTGAAAAAGCCCCGCAATCGTGCGGGGCTTGTACCTTGAGAAGATATGCTCTGCCGCTTGGTCTGATTGAATGAATAAAGATAATCAGCCTAAAATATTCATGAATTCTTCGAACTGAAGAGCATTATTTTTATTGGTCGGGCGAAGCATCTCGATAGTCTGTCCGCCGTCAAAAAATACCGTAACTTGTTCCAGGGTGACGATTATCGATTCATCGGTCTCATGGATCGAGTGACTGCGATTCACCTGGACTATTCTCTTGCGCTGAAAATTGCTAATTTCAATGTAATCGGGAGTGTGTATATCTGCCATTACAATGGCGCTATCGGTAAGCACAAAGAGGATTTCCCTAAAACGCTCCACGTCAAAGGTATCTCCGAAATCCTTATACCATGCACGAATTGGTCCCGTATTTGAGATCGCATTTTGAATCACTGAAAAAGAAAAATGACCGGTTTCGAGTTCCATTTCTATGGTTCTTAACATAACGCTCCCCTCCTCTGTCTTTCTCTTATTCATCATCACATGTTAAAATTCCTTCCTTGGAATTATATATTTATCACTTATCCTTGGAAAGTTTGAGAGTTGTTGGGTGAATATTTTGTCTATTCTGACGCTTTGCTTGTCGAATCGTCAGGTTCATAACCTCGACTGGTTCTTGTTATTAATCCTGAAACGATTAGAATTGAACATGTATCCAGTATCTTAGACTCTGGAGGTAGACCATGGACGGCAAGAAACTATTCCGCAACCTGAAACAGGCTAATTTAAAGTATGAAATGATACGCTCCGGAGATAGAATCGCGGTGGGGGTGTCCGGCGGCAAGGATAGCCTGATCCTTCTGTACTCACTCAATTTATTGATGCGTTTCTCACCCTTGCGCTTCGAGGTTGTTCCAATAACAGTTGATCCAGGATGGGGTGATAATTGGCAGGGTATATCCGAATACTGTTCCTCTTTCGGCTGGTCACATAATATTGTCAATACCTCCATCGGTCCCTTGGTTTTTCAGGAGCGACAGGAAACAAACCCATGTGCGCTATGTTCAAACCTTCGTTCGGGAGCCCTGCACAAGGAGGCTCGCCGTTTGGGATGTAATCGACTGGCCCTGGGTCACCATTTGGATGATGCTGTGGTTACTTTGATGATGTCCATGATGTTCGAAGGCCAATACCGTACCTTTCTTCCGGTTACCTATCTCAGCCGAAGTCAATTAACGCTGATTCGTCCCATGATATATGTGGACGAAGAAGACATCCTTGAAATGACCGCCACCCTGGATTTACCGGTAATGACCAGTTCGTGCCCGGCCTCCGGTTCTACAAACCGCGAAAGGGTTGCAAATACTTTAAGGCAAATTGAGCTGGAATTTCCCGGCAGCAAACGACGTATGCTGAGGTCGATGGAAAACGTCAATACAAAATACTTTTGGAACGACGAACACTTGTTCTAGTTGTTTGTATGTGCTATACTGACTAAAAATCATGGAGGCGTGCAATGGATATTCGCAAGGAATTGACAGAACGCCAATCTCAGATACTGGATTTCATCAAGAGTCATATCAAAACTCATGGCTATCCACCATCTGTCCGCGAAATTGGTAAGGCTATCGGCCTTAGTTCGAGTGCCACTGTACATGTTCACCTTACGGCCATGGAGGAAAAGGGATGGATCAGAAGAGATCCAACCAAACCTCGGGCTCTGGAGATTTTGCTATCCGAAGATGAGCAACCCGATGAAAAGGAAGAAATTCTAAAACTTCCTCTAATAGGACAGGTGGCTGCTGGCCAACCAATTCTAGCCGAGGAAAACATCGAAGGTTACTTCAGTGTTTCAGCCAGCTTTTTGGGGCGAGGAACCCATTTTTTGTTAAAAGTCCGCGGAGAAAGCATGATTGAAGCTGGGATTTTGGATGGTGATCTGGTCATTGTTCGCTCCCAGCAATCGGCTAACAACGGGGACATCGTGGTAGCTCTGATCCAGGATGAAGCGACGGTTAAGAGGTTCTATAATCGAATCGATCACGTGGAGCTCTGTCCCGAAAACAGCAGCATGAAACCCATCATCACCAGAGATGCTGCCATCATCGGGGTGGTCGCTGGTTTGGTTCGTCGCATGTAGCAGGCTTTCCATCTCCAGCTGCCACATGTTTCAGACCTGCCCTAAGACCATTTGTACCCGTCATGGGACCTTGTTCCCCACAATATCCGCATCAAGCCTCTTGTGGAAGTAAACCTCTGTTGGAACATCATGGTTGGACGGATCATCAAAAAAAAGAGATAGGATCAATATCGTTTCTGATCCTATCTTTTTGCATATTAGCGTATGTACAACCTTAAAATATGGAAAGGTATTCGTCGATTTCCCACTGGTGAACTTTAGCCCTGTAATGATCCCATTCCAACCTTTTTGCATGCATATATCTTTCATAAATGTGCTTACCCAAAGCCTCCTGAACCACCTTGTCGTGGCGGAGTTCTCTCAATGCCTCCCTCAACGTACCGGGCAGGCTCTCAATCCCGGCTTCTTCACGGGCATTGACATCCATTTCGAAAATATTTTGATCAACCGAAGGAGGACACTTGGATTTATTCTTAATTCCCTCCATTCCTGTTTTTAGGGCTACTGCCAGGGCAAGATACGGATTGCAGGTAGGATCTGGACTTCTCAGCTCCATGCGAGTACCTACACCTCTGCGAGTGGGAATTCTAATCAAGGGGCTTCGGTTTCTGGGCGACCAGGCAATATAGACTGGTGCTTCATATCCCGGAACCAGCCTTTTATAAGAGTTTACGGTCGGGTTGGCAATGGCAGTTATGGCAGGTGCGTGATTCAAAATGCCAGCTATAAAATGCATGGCAACATCACTCAGCCCATTTTCTTTGGTGGGATCATAAAAAGCATTGGTCCCATCCCTGAATAACGACAAGTTCAAATGCATCCCCGAACCGGCAATGCCATATATGGGTTTGGGCATGAAAGTAGCGTGCAGGCCATGCCTCTGAGCAACCGTTCGAACTGCTATACGAAAGGTAATGATTCGATCAGCAGTGGTCAGAGCATCAGCATATTTAAAATCTATCTCGTGCTGCCCCGGCGCCACTTCGTGATGGGATGCTTCTATCTCAAATCCCAATTGCTGGAGAGTAATTACCATTTCCCGGCGGGCATCCTCCCCTAAATCTACAGGCGCCAGATCAAAATATCCGGCTTTGTCATGAGTCCGTAAGGTAGGCAATCCCTGGTCGTCTTTGAGAAACATAAAAAATTCCGCTTCCGGGCCTACATTCATATCGAAACCCTCGGCCTTGGCTTCGGCGATAATCCTCTTTAGATTCCCCCGCGGGCACCCGACAAAGGGTTCATTGTCCGCAGTATATACATCACATATAAGCCTGGCTACGTTGCCCTCTATGGTTGTTTTCCATGGGTATATGGCAAAGGTATCAGGGTCAGGCCTTAAATACATGTCCGATTCTTCGATGCGCGCAAAACCTTCAATCGAGGAACCATCAAACATTAAATCCCCATCCAACGCTTTTCCCAGTTGATCCATTGTAATCGATATATTTTTCGGCATCCCCATAATATCAGTAAACTGAAGCCTAATAAATTGAACTCTTTCCTGTTCCGCCAATAAAATTACATCTTCCTTTTTCATGCCATCCACCCTATTCTCCATTAATTTAGTGCCCGGCCATAAGTACCTCCAGGCTGATTATCTAGACAATCATTACCAGGAATGAAATCAGCACTCCTATCCCCACCAGCATCTTAAAACCCACTCCGGTAATTACTCCGACCATGGTTCCAATCGCCACCTTGGCTGCCTGATTAAAGTCCCTAAGCATAAGATACTCACCGGCGAAAGCCCCTGCCAAAGGTCCAAGAAGGATTCCAAGGGGACCAAAGAAAACCCCGATCACTACCCCGAGAAACGCCCCTATGATACCGGCTTTGCTTGAGCCCACCTTTTTTGCTCCCCATACTCCGGACAAATAATCAACCACCAACGAAAGGATAGTCAATGCTCCTACCATCGCTACATAGTGTACTGTAATCTCTTTAAATCCCTCATACCAACCGTATCCAATTACAGCCAAAAACACTAATGGAATGCCGGGCAGGAAAGGGAGAATGCTGCCAGCTATACCAATAATCATGACCATTACAGCCATAATCGCCGCCGCTATCTGCATCTGGAGCCCCCCTTTGTATGTTAGATGAGCAGTCCCTAATGGCAACGAGTTTTGTTTGCCGTCATACTACAGCACTCGTCATCAACTATTGGAACAGCATTTCGTAAATCCATAGTGAGATTATACTTGTTGTCTTGCCAAACTGCTACTGGAAATCTGGTTTTATGAAGAGTTTAGCCAATTCAGCTACAACTCTGCGGGCGTGTTGGTAGGTTAACGCCCCCTGAAAAAATACTCGCAAGGGTTCTCGTAGCGGTGCGTCGCAGGACAGCTCAATACTGGATCCCTGGACAAAGGTACCGGCAGCCATGATGATTTCATATTCATACCCTGGCATGGCTCCAAATTCCGGACGCACATGGCTGTCAACCGGAGAGAACCCCTGCACCGTTCGAGCAAACTGCTCCAGGGTTTTTCTGTTTGGCATGTCGATCATTTGCACAATATCCCCCCGGATCTCCGTCGATGCCGGGGATACCGACAACCCCAGAGAAGACAACACCCCAGCCATCAAAGCGGCTCCCTTGAGGGCCTCACCTACCACATGAGGTGCCACAAAGACGCCTTGGTAAACACTTCTCATATCATAAAGACTGGGGCCGATTTCCTTTCCCAATCCCGGAGCAACAATATAGTCGGCTACTTTTTCGATTAAGTCCCCTCTTCCAACTATGTATCCTCCACCCGGCGCCATACCTCCGCCGGGATTCTTTATCAGTGAACCGGCTGCCAGATCGGCGCCTACCTGACAAGGCTCCCGGGTATCAACAAATTCTCCATAGCAATTATCAACCAAGACTATTATTGCCGGATCTACTTTTTTTACGGTCTCTATCACTGCTTCTATTTCATTGATGGTCAGACTTCTTCTTTCCCCATTGTACCCCCTGGACCTCTGCAGCAGAACCATTTTGGGTCTCTGTTGAACCGCATCAGCCAAAGCTTCCAGGTCGCACCCGCAATCACCGGCTATGGCCGTTTCGCAGTACAAAACCCCTTTTTCGGTTAAGCCCCCCTTGCCGGTTATGATCCTTTGCAAAGTATCGTAGGGCCTTCCGCAGGCTGATATGAGCAAATCCGAAGGACTCAGCAAACTGAATAGGCAGGTCGACAACGCATGGGTGCCTGAAATCAGCTGAGACCTTACCAGAGCATCTTCTCCTCCATAAATCTGAGCAAATATGCTTTCCAAGGTGTCACGGCCAAGATCATTATAACCATAGCCGGTTCCGGGAGCAAAATGTCCTGGAGACACCTTGTGCTGCCTGAACATATCCAACATGCGGCTCTGGTTTTCATAGGAAATATGATCGATGCTCCGAAATACATCCCGGAGATTTTCTTCCTGTTCATGCAGCAAATCATTGATCGTATTCATCGTTCATTTCGGCCTCCAATGCTTTGAGGACTTGGCTGAGGATCTTTCCAGATCCCTTTACTTCAATATCCACGCCATCCGGTTTATCATCCCGGGAGATTATCTGCGTCTTATCATACAATACAGCAATCAGATCCCCCCGGTTATAAGGTATCTGGAGGGAAATTGTAATCGCATCTTCTGCCAGGATATCCCGTATCTTCAGCATCAACTCGTCAAGACCCATCCCACTCCGGGCCGAAACCAATATCGAATTCCCCGAATGATAGCCACCCTGCTCAATTTCTTTGGGGCTGATCAGATCTATTTTATTGTAAACCCTCAACTCGGGCTTTTGGCTGGCGCCTATCTGTTCCAGCACCTTCTCAACGGTTCGAACCCGTTCTTCGATTCCCGGTTCAGAAATGTCGATTACATGCAACAACAAGTCGGCATCAACTACCTCCCGGAGAGTGGCTCTGAAAGAGGCCACCAACTGATGAGGCAGTTTATTTATGAATCCTACCGTATCGCTGAGAATAAAATGCCCCCCGTCACTAAAATCAATCCGGTATCCGGTAGTAGTCAGCGTTGCGAACAGGCGACTATCTCCCATGGAGTCGGCATGAGTCATCTTGGCCATGAGACTAGACTTTCCGGCATTTGTGTATCCAACCAGGCAAACCTCAGGTATTTCTTGCTTTTGCCGTTGTTTGCGGGTGACCTCCTGGCGTCCGGTTACGGCATCTATCTCTCGTTCCAGCTCGCGAATGCGCTGGCGAATCGTCCGACGATCCGATTCCAGCTTTGATTCGCCTGGCCCTCTGGTGCCAATACCAGCGCCTAATCGCGATAACTCGCGGCCCCTGCCAGTCAGTCGGGGCAATATGTATTTCAGTCGGGCTAATTCCACCTGGATTTTTCCTTCAG
>CAZDND010000069.1:8976-9202 GCA_964506825.1 uncultured Syntrophothermus sp. | reverse complement strand
ACGTAAACGAGGAGCTGCGCCGGCTGAACAGTAAACTTGAGGTAAATGGAGCAGGTCTTGATAGGCCGGGACTATGAAAGACAGGTAAATAAATGAGAGCTCGATGGTCAAATCCATGCAGGAAAGTCCCGGGCTCTTTTTTATTGGATAATTCCGAGTGGGAAATGGTTGCAGATCATTTCGATGATGGGTTGGGTTGGGAGAGCTGTCCGGGTGAGGAGCTCGG
>CAZDND010000069.1:8744-8966 GCA_964506825.1 uncultured Syntrophothermus sp. | reverse complement strand
CCTATAAATAGCCTGATGGAAGGTCATGCCATGATCTTCGTCAAACTCAGCAGACCGTTGCCCGGATCGGGTCCCTGGGATCACCGTGGTTCAATAGCCAGGGCCAATCATGACCAGTTGGAGGAGCCCAGCAGACGGGTTCGCAATGCTTTGCGGGCGCGGTGAAGCCGAACTTCGACATTCTCTTTGCTAAGGTTTAGGACTTCAGCGATTTCCTGATTG
>CAZDND010000069.1:0-8734 GCA_964506825.1 uncultured Syntrophothermus sp. | reverse complement strand
TCGCGATCATACTGGCAAACTGGTTCAAACTGACGGCGATTTCCTGGTTGCTGAGGTCCATTTGGTAGCGCAGGATTAAAACCGATCGGTAATTATCAGGCAATTCCATGGCTGCTTTCCATATCTGCTCGTTAAGTTCTCGCTGCTCTATTTCCATTTGCGGCGTCGGAACCGTTTCCATCGACATGGATCCAGATGACATGTCCGATTCTTCGAAATGGCTCATGGTCATGTGTTTCTTTCCCCGCAGCCTGCTGATGCAGGTGTTTACTGCAATACGGTATAGCCAGGGAGAGAATTTACGGGTGCTGTCATACTGATGGATTTTCTGAAATACATTTAAGAAAACCTCTTGAGCAGCGTCCTCGGCGTCTTCTTTTTGACCCAGCATCCGGTATGCGACTCGGAAGACCGGTTTTTGATATCGGGACACCAGCACTTCGAAGGAATCTACATTTCCCTTTTGAACTCGTATCGCCAGCATTTCATCGGTGGTCAGCACATTATGCCTCCTAGATTTGCTCAAATACTGCTGTATATGCAAAAACTGTATTTCTAGTATACAAGAATCAACATGCCAGGGCTATGAGATTATTTGGGCTGTAACCGTAACGGAAGGGTTTTGGGAGAGGGGCCCGACCCTGTGAGCATACTGAAGGCAATAGGGCGGTTTGCGGCTATATTCGCCAAACATTTTTGGGAAAGGAAGAGCCGCCGCCTTGCCGAATTATATCTAAAGGGAAGACAAGGGAGGATAACTTATGGATAAGGAGATGTCCGGCGCGATTCTCAAAATACCGGCGATTGATCCAGGCCCTGGCAGGGACGAGGTATTTGGATCAGTGGAGTATGCTTTTACCGTTCATAAAGTGGCAGCCAAAGGGGCATCCGGAAACCCTGAGCCAGTTGTTGGGATTTTTTATGACCAAGAGTAGCAGCGGGGATTGCAAAATAAGACTTTCACGTGTACTGGCTGGTGCCGGAGTCGCCTCCCGGCGCAAAGCCGAAAGCCTGATTTCCCAAGGCAAAGTCACGGTAAACGATCAGATCGTGACCGAAATGGGGACGAGAATCGATCCGGCTTGCGATGTCATATGTGTTGATGGCCGGAGGATTAATCTGGAAACAAAGATATATTTGATGCTGAATAAGCCGCCGGGTTATCTTTCCAGTGTTTCTGATGACCGGGGGCGGCCAACGGTAGTTGATCTCCTCAAAGGAGTGACCCAAAGGGTTTTCCCCGTGGGCAGGCTGGACTACGATACCCGGGGACTGCTTTTGATGTCAAATGATGGGGATTTCGCGAATCTAATGACCCATCCCCGTTATGAGATGCCGCGGGAGTATGAAGCCTGGTGCCGAGGATTGATCACCGATGATGCGGTCAGGCAGTTGGAAAAGGGAGTCTTGCTGGAGGAAGGCATGACATCCCCGGCCCGTGCCAGAATCCTATATCAAAGCCAAAGTAAATCCAAAGTCGGAATCGAGATCAGAGAAGGGCACAAGCGTCAGGTGAAGAGGATGCTGACCGCGGTCGGTTTTCCGGTGATTGAACTAAAAAGGATTCGTCTGGGATCACTAGTTTTGGGGGAACTGCCGGAAGGACAATTCAGAGCCCTGTCAGCAGATGAGGTGCGCAGGCTGAGGAAGGAGGCCGGCCAGGCTAGTAATCCCGAGGGATAGCCTGGCGGGCTGGATTGCCAACTGCCCGGAGATGCAGGATAAGTCTGCAACCGGGGAGAAGTATCTGAGCAAAGGTGGGATTGGGGAGGGATTTATGTGTGGACAGTGGCTGAAGCGGAAGAAAGGAGCAAGTCATTGAGGCTGAAGGTGAGGTTTGATTATCAGGTTTGGGCAAAGGGCAGCCGGTTTCCTTTCAAGTCCCCAAGTCTGGAGAAAGCAGCTGAAGAAATGCGGGAGCAAAAAGTGGCCCTGCTGCGAAATGTACCGGTTCAAGGGATCCTTATCGAGGATATAAGCATGAGCGGCGACGTTTATTCAGTCTATGACGAAAACCGCCGGCTGATGACGGCTTTTGCACCGGTCACTATTGGGTTCACGGCTGATAGTATTGAGGATACCGTTCATTTCATCATGAAAGAGGAGTTCCGGAAAGTCGAACTGATTGAACCGGAGCAGATGACCCTGAACAAGATAGACATAGAAAGGATGCTGTTCAAAGTCAATGAAGAATTGAAGAGCTACCGGTCAGAGTTGGAAAAGAAAGCTAATTGGAAGTAATTTTTCGAAATCATGTCGGGTTGCCATGGGGTGTTGGTCGGTGGACATTTCTTGCGGGGTAAGTTAACCTGATGCCGGATTGCCAGGGAAGATATTTAGAGGAGCGCATTTATGAATAAGGCCAGTCTAAAAGAACTTTTGGAGAAATTGTCCCAGCATCAGGTTTCTGTGGAAGAGGCGATGGAAGCGTTGAAAGCCCTGCCCTATCAAGACCTTGGGTTTGCCAAGCTGGACAGTCATCGGGCGATGCGCGACAATTTTCCGGAAGTGATCTATTGTCCGGGCAAAACCAATGGGGAAATTGTCGTTCTGGTGGAGAAGATATGCGCCTTGGACCAAAACGTGCTGGCTACCCGGGCGGAACCAGAAGTATTCTATGAGGTCCATAAACGGATTCCCCAAGCCAGTTACGATGAACAGGGCAAGATAATCAGGGTATTAAACACCCCTGCCCCTTCTCAGGGAGCAGTGGCGGTTTTGACGGCAGGGACAGCCGATATCCCGGTGGCCGAGGAGGCAGCCTGCTGTCTGGAAATTATGGGCGCGGCTGTGAATCGGATCTATGATGTGGGAGTAGCCGGCATACATCGCTTATTGGATCGGATAACCGAAATCCAGGCAGCGCAGGTTCTGATAGTCGTAGCTGGTATGGATGGCGCCCTGCCTAGTGTGGTAGGAGGCTTGACCTCCCGGCCGGTCATTGGGGTTCCTACATCAGTTGGCTATGGAGCCAGTTTCGGCGGTTTGTCAGCACTTTTAACCATGTTGAATTCCTGTGCCTCCGGTGTAGGGGTAGTAAACATCGATAATGGATATGGGGCCGCGGCCCTGGCCTATGCTATTATATGCTCAAATAAGCCTTGACCATGGGGACAGCCATGGCGGCCCATCTGTGGGGTAATCGAATTTGGACCGGGGAACCGATGCTTGAGGATTATAAAACCTGAGGTCAAGGATGCCTGTGCTTTTCCAGGTCAGGTTTTGTCCGCAGCCATAGTCATCACCTGCGACGATATATAGATCTCTAAGGCAGCCGGCTCGCTTCGAAGACGGTTGGAAACGCTGGAGGAAGGCCGGGGCCTCTAATAGGCTCCGGTGTCTGGATGAATTGGGAGAGAAACGAACCATAAATGTGGGGTAGGGAGGGTTGACATGAGCGAGGTAGGGAGCAAGATCGCAGCCACGGCAGCCATCAAGATGGCACTGACAACCAGCCGCGGAGAAGAGGCTGAACTCAAAAAGCAGTTGCTGGAAGCTAATATCAAGGCTGTAGCGGTGGATTATGGTGGCGAGTTCATAAGTTCGGTAGGGAAAATCGTAGAGAGAGCCGTTGTGTCAGCCAAACGTGAACATGTAATCAAGGATACCCATCCCGATGAAGGTGCGGTAGCCGGAGCGACCCGGGAAGCCTTGGGACAGATAATGCCCAAAGCACTGGGGCTGAACGTAGGTGGGAAAATCGGCATAGCCCGGTATAACGACCATATAGGCGTGGCTATTTTTATGGGTATTGGACTGGCTCACTTGGACGAGGTGGCTATTGGGTTGGGTCACCGGGCAGTACCCTAGTTGAACCGTGAATGCAAAGGAGAGGTGCTGTCGATGGTGAGAGGGATCAGAGGTGCCATAACGATTGAGGAAGACCGGGTTGATGAGATTACCCGGGCTACCCAAGAGCTTCTGGAAGCTATTGTGGTTTATAACGGATTGGAATTGTCGGACATAGTCAGCGCGAATTTTTCGGCGACTGCTGATATAAGGTCCCTGTACCCGGCCCAGGCTGCCCGGGAAATGGGTTGGAAATACGTGCCGCTGATGTGTTCCCAGGAGATGTCGGTGGAAGGATCGCTTCCGCTGTGCATCAGGGTTTTGGTGTTGGTCAATACTGCCAAACCAGCGGAGATGATGAGACACGTCTATTTGAGGAAAGCATCAGGTTTACGTGAGGATCTGGAATTGCCAATCAAGTTGTGAGCATGGCTCGAAAGCTGGATTGTTACCTCAGTAGAGCTGGGGGCGACGGTGTTTCAGCAGGGGCATTTCCCGGCGGACCCGGGTGATTACAGCCGGGTCAATGAGGGCAGTGATTACCGAGGGGTGGTCGTTGGCTTCGGCCAGCACCGTTCCCCAAGGATCGATGATCATGGAATGTCCGTAGGCTTGGTAGGATGATTCCGGATCCGGGGCGGGACTGGCAGCAGCTATGTAGACCTGATTATCGATGGCCCGGGCGCGGAGAAGGATTTCCCAGTGGGCTGGTCCGGTAACGGTGTTGAAGGCAGCGGGGTATACCAGGATATCTGCTCCGGCCAGAGTCATTCGCCGTGACAGCTCGGGAAAACGCACATCGTAGCATATAGCCAGCCCGATTTCGGCCAAAGAGGTTTTAACAATGGTCGGTTCTTCACCGGCGGACATGGCGGCTGATTCCTGGAAGGAAATCCTTTCCGGAATGCTGATATCGAAAAGATGCAGTTTTCGGTGCCGGGCCAACATGCAGCCGGCGGGATCGAAAATCGTACTGGTATTGAATATGCGGCCCATTTCGCCCAACTCAGGTATCGAGCCTCCGATCAAAAAAATGTGGTGCCGGGAAGCGAGTTGGGCCAATAAAGTGCAGGTCGGTCCATCAGGTATGGACTCGGCATATTCCGAAAAAAGCTCCAGGGAATAAGGACAATTGAACATCTCTGGCAGAATCACCAATTGGCAGCCTAACCGGGCTGCTTTTTCAATCAGGACCTCAGCCCCTGACAAATTGGTTTGCTTGTTCTTTACCACCCTCAATTGGCAGATGCCTGCTTTGAATGGTTCGTTTATCATGGGAGTCTCCTTTTTCCCTAAAGCCATTTATGCGACCCCAGCCAAGAAAAGGTCAGTCATCGTAAATGATAATGGTGGGGCAATCAATCTGAGTCTATTGTAAACTTACCAGGTTAAAGAAGTCGACCATATTTGGTCTGTTGTCAGGACAGTGAAAGGCCGCCACTGGGACGATAATATGCAGGCTGTACGGAGACGAAAATCCTGCCGATGATTAACAGCCAGGAAGGCTGATGATTTTACATCTTGAAAAGATGGTGGAGGCTATGCTATTCTTTGCTTGTAGTATGGAGAAATAGTCTTGATTATTGTAGGACGGTAGGACGGTGGGAATAGTGAGCCTTGGTTGGCGTCTGGCTGTTTGTGCCCGGATGCTTTTTTTACTTTTCCCCTTCCTGAAAGGAGATGTCTAAAGTGATTGTAGTAATGGAAAAGAATGCATCGGAGCAGGAGATTGAACTGGTGCAGGAACGCCTTCGGAGGGAGAATTTCCAGATCCACCTCTCACGTGGGGTGGAGAGAACCATTATTGGCGCTGTGGGCAGCAGCATTGCCAACCTGGATTTTATAGAGGTTCTTCCCGGGGTTGAAAAAATTGTGCCTATCATGAAACCATTCAAGCTTACTTCGCGGGAATTTCAGGAGGTTGATACGGTCATCAAGGTGGGGGATCAATACATCGGGGATGGCTCCCTGCAGATTATTGCTGGGCCCTGTGCCGTTGAATCCAGGGAGAAATTCCTTGAAATAGCTGGAATGGTTAAAGAAGCGGGCGCCACCATGCTGCGTGGGGGGGCCTTCAAACCCCGAACCTCCCCTTATTCGTTTCAGGGGATGGAAGAGGAAGGCCTGAAAATTCTGGCTGAGGCCAGGGAAATGACTGGTCTGCCCATTGTAACTGAAGTGATGGATCAGCGCAGCGTAGAATTAGTGGCAAAATATGCGGATGTACTGCAAATTGGAGCCCGCAATATGCAGAACTTCTTCCTGCTCAAGGAAGTGGGGAAGATAGACAAACCGATCATCCTTAAAAGGGGACCTTCAGCTACTATGGAGGAATGGATAATGGCTGCTGAATACATTTTATCCAGCGGTAATCCTGACGTGATCATGTGCGAAAGAGGTATCAGGACTTTTGAAACCTATACCAGGAACACCCTGGACCTTAGCGCCGTGCCGGTGGTTAAACGACTGACTCATCTCCCGGTGGTGGTCGACCCCAGTCATGGAACGGGCAAATGGCGGTTGGTGGAACCAATGGCCATGGCCGCAGCAGCGGTGGGTTGTGATGGACTTATGATTGAGGTCCACCAGAATCCATCGGAGGCTTTGTCGGACGGACCGCAGTCCTTGACTCCAGAAAATTTTGCCCGACTGGTCTTCAAACTGAAGAAATTCTGGGAATACGGGAGGGTTTAGATTGTCAATCCGGGTAGCAATTGTGGGTCTGGGATTGATAGGCGGGTCGCTCGGACTCGCCTTTTCAAGTCTATACCCCGAAATTGAAGTGGCTGGATATGACCGCGATGCTTCGGTGAGCAAGCAGGCCGTGGAAATGGGATGCGTACACAGATGCGGTGAATTAGAGGCTACGGTGAAGGATGCGGATTATGTATTTATCTGCACTCCTATTGGCATCATCAGCCGCATGGCGGAGGAAATTGCGGGGATTTGTCGCCCAGGATGCATAATAACCGATGCCGGCAGCACCAAACAGACGGTGGCCGAGACCTTTGAACGCCTTCAGACCACGGGGATTATTGGCATCGGCGGACATCCTATGGCCGGATCTGAGCACCAGGGTATCACTGGAGCGGATCGCTATCTTTTTGAAAATGCCGTTTATATATTAACTCCAGGCAAGAATACTCCGGATGATGCCGTGCAGGCGCTGGCCTCATTGATCAGGCTTACCGGAGCCCACGTGATGTTGATGGATGCCCGATTGCATGATCAATCGGTGGCGGCGGCCAGTCACCTGCCACATCTGGCGGCCAGCGCATTGGTGGCGGTCCTTGGCGGCCAAGATGATGCGATGGCCTTGACTGCCGGCGGTTTCCGAGATACCACTCGGGTTGCAAGCGCAGATCCAGGATTGTGGGCGGAAATCCTCATGTCAAACCAGCGTGCAGTGATTCCGCAGGTGGATCTTTTTATAGAAAAACTGCTTAAGATAAAGGGTTTTCTGGAGGATAATCGCCAGGAGGAACTCTGTCAGTTTCTGGAATCCGCCCGTTGTTTGAGAGAAACCTTGCCAGCCCGCCAGAAGGGGCTGGCCACCTGCGGGCCGGACATTATTGTTCTGGTGCCGGATCAACCAGGGATAATCGGATCTTTGGGCAGTTGGCTGGGTGAAGCCGGTATTAATATTACTGATATAGAAATCCTGCGGGTGCGTGAAGGCGACGGGGGCACCATCCGTATTGCCATCGGTGTGGAAGATGAAGGCGGCACGGCAGTGGAAGCTTTGCGCCAGCGGGGCATTAAAGCCTGGATGCGTTAACCGGATGGACCGCACGGGCTGGGGCAACCCGATATTGTAATTTGGAGGTCAGGGGTATGCGCATCGAAATAAAGAATGTAGGCCCTTTGCGGGGGGAATTGTCGGTACCTGCCGATAAATCCATTTCTCACCGGGCGGTGATTTTGGGATCCCTGGCATCTGGGGAAACCGTGATCAGGAATTTGTCTGCCGGACAGGACGTTCAGTCGAGCGTAAAGTGCATGGGGCAGTTTGGGGTGGAAATTATCAGCCAACAGGGGGTCACCCTTGTGAGGGGAAACGGGATTGAGGGGCTTAGGGAGCCTGAGGATGTAGTAGACTGCGGCAATTCAGGGACTACCATGCGGCTGGCTGCCGGGGTAGCGGCATCCCGTCGTTTCCAGACCATCCTTTCTGGTGATGAATCACTGCGACGCCGGCCCATGAAAAGGATAATCGATCCGTTGAGAATGATGGGAGCCGAGGTTTTTGGCCGGCAGGCTTCCCGACTTGCTCCCATGGTGATTTATGGTGGCAGTCTGAAGGGCATCAATTATCGACTGCCGGTGGCCAGCGCTCAGGTCAAATCAGCGATTCTTATCGCTGGGCTGGGGGCAGAGGGCGAAACGATTGTCGAAGAACCGCTGATTTCCAGGGACCACACGGAACGTATGCTTAAGGCTATGGGGGCTGATCTCCAACGTTCCGGTGACAAGATTTCGGTAACCGGGTCAAAAGTACTTCAGCCTCTTGATTGCAGTATTCCGGGGGACATTTCCTCGGCTGCCTTCTGGATGGCGGCTGCAGCAATGGTGCCCGGGTCAGAGATCCTTATTAGCGGAGTAGGACTGAATCCTACTCGCTGCGGGATTATCGATGTTCTGACCGCAATGGGTTCCCAAATTAAGCTGGAGAACCTGCGCATGGAAGGTGATGAGCCGGTGGGCGACATAGTGGTAAGATACTCTGAACTCCATCCGACTGAGGTGGGGGGGAGTATTATTCCTCTGATGATAGATGAAATACCGGTGCTGGCAATGGTTATGGCCTGTACCCGAGGAGATTCGGTGGTGCGGGACGCAGGAGATCTGAGGGCCAAGGAATCAGATCGGATAGCTATGATTGTGGCTTCCCTCAAGGGTCTGGGAGTGGATGCCTCGGAATTGGAAGACGGATTTGTGGTTCACG
>CAZDND010000068.1:3234-9267 GCA_964506825.1 uncultured Syntrophothermus sp. | reverse complement strand
GAAGGTGGGAACCAAAAAATAGCCTAATCCTCCGTAGGGAGGGCTGGCAAAAATCGGTATACCGACCAATCCCAGCAGTATATAGGCGCTCATGCTCAGCACCGCGGCTCGTTTGTTCAGCAGACCCCCGGCCAAAAAGACCAGCAGCGATTGCAAGCTGAAGGGGACCACTGCAACGGGTATGATCCTGGTAAGAATGGCGGAGGAAGCGATTACCGCCGTAAACATAGCGGCATATACAAGGTCCTGTGTCTTGATGCTGATCATCTCCCTGCAGAAATCTAAATTCAGGCAGCCTAGCCGGGTGACAATCACAAGAAACCTCTTCCAGCCCCTAACCGGCGTCAAAAACCCAACTGGCCTGATGCTGATCAAAAGGGTCGGCGCCCCGCCCCACCAGCGGTTTCTATCATTCATGTTCCCGAATGAATGTGTGGGTTCGTACTGGTTCAAATCCCCATGATCAGAGCCATTATTCCTTGACGCTGATAATATTGAAGCTTATGTCCAGGGCCTGGGCAGAATGGGTCAGGCTGCCGATAGAGATCAGATCGACCCCGGTCTTGGCAACCTCGACCAAAGTCTCTTGGGTGATGCCCCCGGATGCTTCCAATACTGCCCGGCCGGCAGTAATACGAACCGCTTCCCGCATCATATCAGGGTCCATATTGTCCAGTAAGATCACGTCAGCGCCGGCCGCAAGGGCTTCCCTCAACTGATCGAGATTTTCCACTTCGATTTCTATCCTCGAAAGATGGGATATATTGCGATGCGCAGTCTGGATTGCCTCGGTGACTCCGCCAACCGCCCGGATGTGATTGTCCTTGATCAGCACTCCGTCAAAAAGTCCAAAACGATGGTTTTTGGCACCACCTACCCGTACAGCATATTTTTCCAAGGCCCTCAGACCGGGAGTAGTCTTGCGGGTATCCACGATCTTGACCGAAAAATGCCGGACCCGGTCCACCAGATCATAGGTTTTAGTGGCTATACCCGACATATGCTGCAGGAAATTCAACGACACTCTTTCTCCGGTTAGAAGGGTTCGGGTGGCCCCGGTGACCCGGGCTATCTCTTCACCCTCGCGAACCATCTCCCCGTCCTCACGCAGTACTGTAAAACTGGTATCGGGGTTTAGCAGTTGAAAGACTCGTTCAGCCACCCTCACTCCGCAGACTATACCCTCCTGTTTCACGTAGAATACCCCCATGGAGAGATGGTCCGGATAAATAAGGTTTTCCGTGGTGATGTCGCGGTAACCGATATCTTCTATCAGCGCCCGCCGAATCAGTTGATCCGTTTCTAACCAGTTCATAATAAAACCTCCTACCAATTTCTGAACACTAAGTGTTCCGCCCAGCGAACGTCGTCCTTTTCCGGATAATCGCTTCGGTAATGGGCACCCCGGCTTTCCTTGCGCCAGAGGGCCGCCTGGACCATGACCCCGGCTACGGTAAGCATGTTAATCGCCTGATAGTAAGCCAATTCATCCTTACCAGGTCCCAGTTCCCGATGCAGGGTGTCGAGATCGGCTGCGGCTTTTTTGAGGCCTTTCTCATCCCTGATGATCCCTACATTTTCCCACATGGTCCGCCTTAAAGCCATGCGGACCTCCTCCGGATCCATATGCCCGGTGGGAAGACGAAGTTGATCCCCCTGGTCATAGGCGGCCATAATTTCGGACAGCTCTGCCTTGCGGCGATAAACCATTGATTGGGAAGCATCAATAATTCGCTGCCCAAAAACCAATCCATCCAGCAGACTATTGCTGGCCAGCCTATTGGCCCCGTGAACCCCATTGCAGGAGGCTTCACCGCAGGCGTAAAGACCGTATACACCGGTCTCCCCTTGGGTATTGGTCTTTATTCCCCCCATCATAAAATGAGCGGCTGGAGATACTGGGATCAAACCCGAAACAAAATCATGGCCATTCTCCACACAAGTCCGATAAATGTTGGGAAACCGTTTGACCGCTTGGGGAAGATGCCTCAAGTCCAAAAAAACCCGATCGCTGCCGGTTTGTTTCATTTCATTCCAGATAGCCCGCGCTACTATGTCCCGGGGAGCCAGATCGCCCAGAGGGTGATAGGAGGGCATAAATCTCTCGTTGCGGCTGTTTAAGAGATGCGCCCCTTCTCCGCGAACTGCCTCGGAGATCAGAAAACGCTGACTGGCTTCGGTGACCAGTACCGTGGGATGAAATTGGACAAATTCCATATCCGCCAGTTGCCCCCCTGCCCGGTAGGCAGCGGCCATTCCGTCACCGGTGGCAATCTCCGGATTGGTGGTGTAGTAATACAACTGACCCACGCCTCCGGTAGCGATTATGGTGGTCGATGCCAGATATACGGCCCGGGCGGCCCGTTCAACATCATATACCAAAGCCCCCACGCACTCGCCGCCCAGGGTCAGGATATCTATCAGGAACTGTTGTTCTTTGACCTCTATGTTGGGGGCTTGCTGGCAGCTTTCTACCAGTGCGTACCGAATTGCTTCACCGGTGGCATCGGCTGCGTGAAGAATGCGAGCTTTACTGTGGGCCGCCTCCCTGGTCAGGGAAACTGCCCCATTGACGGTGTCAAAATGGGCTCCCATCTCGATAAGCTCTTTCACTCTCGCCGGGCCTTCAGTCACCAGGATATTTACAGACTCGATATCGCACAATCCTGCTCCAGCCTCCAGGGTATCCTCCAGGTGAAGAAAAGGGGAATCTTCTTCGTGAACCGCGGCTGCGATACCCCCTTGAGCCAAGCCTGTATTGGAGTCTTTCAAGGTCTTTTTTGTCAGGACCATCACCTGCCCCAGGCGCGAGGCCTTCAGGGCCGAAAACAGTCCTGCTATCCCACTGCCGATTATCAGATAATCCGAGCGATAAACCGGCATGTCCCCATAGATAGGTGATATGTAACGGGCAGTATGCATATTGATCCGTCTTTCCGGTGCATTTCTCAATGGCTTTAGATCAGCCATGCTGCACTATACTATATTTATTCGAACTATCCCGCCGGCTTGGTTAGTGGAACACTAAGGAATTCTCAGCCGATGGTATTAGCTGGCTCCACCCCTTTTTTGCACTCCACGATCCGGTTGTTATCGTCCACAAAAACCAGGGTAGGCTGATAACTGCGACATTCATCGTTACCCATCACTGCGTAGGTGATAAGTATAACCGAATCGCCAGGCTGGGCCAGACGAGCCGCCGCTCCGTTGAGGCATATGATTCCTGATCCCCGTTCTCCTTCGATCACGTAGGTTTCAAACCGCGCCCCATTGTTGTTATTAACCACCTGGACCTTTTCATTGGGCAGGATGTCGGCAGCTTCCATCAACAGTGAGTCGATGGTGATACTCCCCATATAGTTCAGATTCGCCTGGGTCACAATAGCACGATGGATTTTGGATTTAAACATTGTACGGTACATGTTACACCTCCATTTGAAGGTTATCAATCAGCCTGGTCTCGCCAAACCTAACTGCCAGGGCCATTAGAACCTTCCCTTTTATTTCCGCGATCTCCGATAAGTCATCCCCGCTCAGGATCTCCACATAATCAATTCTGGTCCCCGGGACCTGTTCAATGGTTTCTATAATGGCCCTCCTGACCTTCTCCGGTTCTCTGATGCCATCCAACACCATATCCCTGGCAGCCAGCAGGCTTCGGCAGAGAACTGGTGCGTTTTTCCGGTCTTCGGGTGAAAGATAGACGTTCCGGGAACTCATGGCCAGTCCATCCGCTTCCCTGATGATGTCTCCCCTGACCACCTGAACCGGGAAATTGAGATCCCTAACCATCTTCTCAATTATAATCACCTGTTGGGCATCCTTCTGCCCGAACACTGCCACCTGGGGCAGACAAATATTGAATAGTTTGCTGACCACGGTTGTGACTCCCCTAAAATGGCCTGGCCTGGACCGCCCGCATAATCGGTTGTCCATTTCGGTTATGTCCACAAAGGTCAAAATCTTCTCCGGATACATATCCCTGACGGTTGGGGCGAAAACTGCATCTACCCCCTCCTTCTCCAGCAGGGCCAAATCCCGGGACAGGTCACGGGGATAGCGATCGAAGTCTTCGCCTTCTCCGAATTGGATCGGGTTGACAAAGATGCTAACCACCACCGCGTCAGACATCTCACGGGCCCTGCGCACCAGGCTGAGGTGTCCCTGGTGCAAAAAACCCATGGTGGGAACCAGGGATGTCCTCAATCCTTCGGCCCCACGGGTTCGACTCCAGTTCAGCATTTCTGCAGGGCTCTTGATAACTTCCACCGTCGTCTCTCCTAATATAGTTTTTCGATTATCGAATCATCGATCGAGTAACAATGCTCCGGAGCAGGAAAGGTACCGTTCTTAACCTCTTCCGAGTATTCTTTGATGGCCGCTACCATCAAGGGGTGCAGATGAGTATACTGTTTGACAAACTTGGCCACATGTCCCTGGTACAATCCCAGCATATCGTGGATAACCAATACTTGGCCATCGCAATCCTTGCTGGCGCCTATGCCAATGGTAGGTACAGAAACCAACTCCGTGATCCTTTTGGCCAGAGCAGCCGGTACCCCTTCCAGGGTTATGCTGAACACCCCGGCCTTATCCAAGGCAATCGCATCCTCAATCAGTTTTTTGGCAGTTTCCAGGTCGCGCCCCTGAACTTTGAAGCCCCCGAACTGGTGTACCGATTGAGGGGTCAGGCCAATATGCCCCATGACCGGAATCTCTGCGTCCAGGATGGCCTTTATAGTGTCGACTCTTTCCTGGCCACCTTCCAATTTGACTGCTTGAGCCCCAGCTTCCTGGATCAGTCTGCCCGCATTTCTCACGGATTCTGTCCGGGAAATGTGATAGGACAAAAAGGGCATATCTGCAATCACCATGGCATTTTTGGTACCCCGGGCCACGGCTTTGGTATGGTGCAGCATGTCTTCCATGGTTACAGCCAGGGTATTTTCATAACCCAGTACCACCATGCCCAGAGAATCGCCAACCAGAGCAGCATCGATCCCGGCTTCATCGATCGCCTGGGCCGTAGCATAATCGTAAGCTGTCAACATGGTAATTTTCTCGGATTTTTGTTTTTTGGCCTTAAAGACCGCGGTTGTAATACGTGCCAAAGAAACCACCCCCAATTCTTTGATTATCCACTCATCCTGCGCAAAAACAGCGTCCGAAATTTATCAGCCACTTCATCATCCACCGTTCCCTTGGCTGAGGCCATCCCGGTCGTGTAATATCCCAATTGACTATAGAGCGACATCAGTTGAGGCGCCATCTCTTCAAGGCAATCCAGATGCTTGAGGACTGTCATCAGATCGCCCCGGGCGATGGGCCCGGTAAGCGCCGCTGGTATGCCAATATTTTCGATATTCCTGATGGTGCCATTGATCAAAGGGAGGACCGCGATAAGGGCCTGGGCGCGCGGAATGCCGATGGACTCCAAGAGCTGCAGGCCAACATCAATGACCGCAACTAAATAGTTGGATACCATCACGGCTCCGGCATGATATAGAGGCTTAACCGATTTGTCGATAACAAAGTATTCCCCGCCCAAGGCATGGACGAGGTCAGCTGATTCCTGGTGAGCTTCAGCCTCCCCCTCAATGGTAAACACCGAACCGGGGAGATTGCTGATGGCTCTTTTGGCATTGGCAAAAGATTGCATAGGATGCATAGAAACCGTCCGTGCCCCAAACGCCCGGGCCGGTTCCAACACCTCGGAGCTCAATGCCCCACTCATATGAACCACCAGTTGACCAGCAATAAAATCGCCAGTTCTGGCTATTTCTTCGACAACATTCGCAATCGCCGAGTCCGACGTGGTTATGAACAATATTTCAGCCTTTTGGGCTGCTTCCTGAGGAGTCGCGCACTCAGACGCCGCCACCTGTTCCGCCAGAAGCCTTGTAGATTCGGGATTGATATCATATACCCCCGTAATCTCATAGCCCTTGGATGCCAGGATAACTCCAACAGCTGTTCCAACCACTCCCGCCCCAACAATGCCGATCTTCTTCAAGAGAAGCCCCCCTAAGAGCA
>CAZDND010000068.1:0-3224 GCA_964506825.1 uncultured Syntrophothermus sp. | reverse complement strand
AACGGCCACCGTTCAGCCATCGCTCTGGATTTCCGTCTTGGCCCTTTTGGTTACAAGCGGATTTAAGGAGTCCGGCGGGAGAATATCAAGGATATCGTATTTCCGCACGATACTTTCCGGTACATTTTAGCATGGATGGTCACCCAACACAACAAATCATTTCGATTTGTCACAATATTACTTCAGGGTGATCAGGAGGTTGCGCAGAAGCTGTCCGTCGGGCAGCTGGATGGAGGGTTCAATCTCGATAAGAGGAGCCAAAGCGAAGGGTCGTTGGGTAAGGTAGGGGTGTGGGATGGTCAGTTCGGGGGTTTCACACAGGAGGTCTCCAAACAGAAGAATATCCAGATCAATGCTCCTGGATCCCCATTTTTCATTACGGATTCGGCCCAGATCATTTTCGATGGTCTGCAATTCCCGCAGTAATTCCTCAGGAGTCAGGCGGGTTTCGATGGCGGCTGCCTGGTTAAGGAATTCGGGCTGATCAGTTTTTCCCCAAGGCTCGGAGGTATAAACCGAAGATTTCTTGATAAGGACTGTGCATGGTAAGTTGGCCATCATATCCAGGGCCATTGCCAGGTTGCTCGCGCGGTCTCCCAGGTTACTGCCCAGGCCGATATATACCAGGGTGGAAGTCCGCTCCCGATCGATTCCTACCCCGAAATATCTGTATTCTCCTTCAATCGGGGGCTGGAGTTTTTTGACTTGGACTGCTACCCGCATCACCATATCAAAAGTCAGCAGCTGGGCGGCGATATTCTCCGCCAGCGCTTCCACAAGACCATAACTGGCTTCTTCCATTATGCTCTTAACTGCCCGAAATACCCGGGAATAATCAACCGTGTCCTCCAGGCAGTCAGAATGTCCCGCTTTGCGGAGATCACGGTACAGAGTAACGTCCACCTCAAAGGGCTGGGCCGCGGCCCTTTCCTCTGGGGTAACCCCGTGGTGTCCGTAAAACTTGAGTCCTCTGGCGATTATCCTGTCCATTACCAGGCCCTCCTGATTTGATCGGCTACCGCCAAAGCCCGGCGAGTTTCAGCCACATTGTGGACCCTCACCAGAGCCGCTCCGTTCATAGCTCCGACAACGGCGGCCGCCAATGAACCAGACAAGCGCTCCTCGGTCGGATCACTATTAACCTTGCCGATGAAACCCTTGTTGGAAACCCCTAGCAATATGGGTTTCCCCAGGGACTTCAGTTCTGCCAGATTCTTGATCAAAGCCAGATTTTGTTCCGGAGTCTTACCAAATCCGATGCCCGGATCGATGATTATCTGGTCTTCCTGGATGCCGCTCTCCCGGGCCAGTTTAATGCCGTTCTGAAGGTCATCGATCACCTCAGCCATCAGGTCGGCGTATCCCCCCCCCAGGCGGTTGTGCATAATAATAGCCGGTACTCCGAATTCACCTATGGTGGACGCCATGGCGGGGTCAGCTTTCAGCATCCCAGGATCATTAATGATGTCCGCACCCTCCTGCAACACCGCGCGGGCAGTCTCTGCACAAAATGTATCGACCGAGATGGGGATGTGGGGAACTTTATTCTTAAGACTTCTTAAAACCGGCAAGACCCTGCGGATCTCTTCTGCCGCCGAAACCGGGATTGCTCCCGGGCGGGTCGACACTCCTCCCAGGTCAATAATATCGGCACCCTGCTGCACCATTTCTTCCGCTCGCCGCAAGGCCTGCCCTTCTTCGGTGTAACGCCCTCCATCGTAAAAGGAGTCCGGCGTGACATTGAGTATGCCCATGATCAGGGTGCGGTTTCCCATCACCAACTCCTGTCCTGATCCCAGGTCAATCTTCACCTGTCCTTCATCATTGCTCGCCTTCAATACCACTTCAATCCGGGCAGCCAGTTTCTTTAATCCGAAGGGCTGCATTCGCAGCTTGACCAGCAGCAACTCGAACTGTCTCATGGTTCCCATTAATAGAACTTCTGTCCCCCCCGAATCGAACAAGGCCTGGCGACCGATGGCCGCCTCACCGCCTTTGGACAGCATTTCCTGCTTAATGATGCCCGCCACATGCCCAGGAACCCCCAATATTTTTACGGCCCGAAATACAGCTTTGGGAATCATTATCCTGACTCCCATTTCATCCGCATTTATTTCCCGCAGATAACGCTCCGCATCCCGGGTATCTTTAATGTTTACCACTCTGAGTTTATCCACTATTATCCTCCAGGGTTAAAATCGCTTCCAAATCCTTTCAGCTGTCGGCCTGGCTGATCGATGACCGGCGGCTTTGACCAAATGGGTGCTGCCTCTCTGCCCCGTCAGTAAAGGAGCAAAGGTCCATTTTCCCGGTTGGTCCGTTTGCAGCAATTGTCCTTCTCCTTGCATTTGGAACATGCCCGGGAAAGATTGTCCGCCCGGTGCATTCTCTCGCCAAGAAACGACATGTTCTGGCTGATGTTGCGATGTTCGTAGATTGCCCTGCCAATTACCTCGATCTCATGGTCCTCATAGCCGGCCCGGATCAGAATATCCCTGGCCAGGCGAGCGCCGAAAGCAGCATGATCAATGCCGGCTTCATATTCCTTCCACTTTCCGATATCGTGCAAGAGCCCGGTGGCATAAATGACTTCCTTGGCCTCAGCACGGCCTTTTAGCCCGGCGTTTTCAATAAAATAGTTGAGAAAGCCTTTTTCCAGTACAAGAATGTAGGCAATTCTGGCTACATCAATCATATGAGAGAGATCGTGTTTGCAGAATGGATCATCCTTCGCGGCCTGGTTGTTATGCTCCAGGTACTCAATAAATTCCGGGTCTTTGAGGATAAGGTCGATTCTTTTCACTGCCAGTCCCTCCCCAGCCCGATCAAGGCTTTTTTACTTTAGAAAACATTCACCATAGTATTTGATTTAGATTATAATCAGAAACTGATGATCCAACCAGTCCCTTTTACCCCCTGATTCTGACAGCCAAACACTAAAAGAGTCCGCTGATGCAGCCGCTTTCATCAATATCAATATGATGGGCAGCAGGGGCCCGGGAAAGTCCCGGCATGGTGACAATATTGCCCATCAGCGGGACTACAAACTGCGCCCCGGTAGCTATCCTTACCTCCCGCACCGTGACAGCAAAATTCTGGGGAAAGCCCACCTGGGTTGGGTCATCGGTAAGGGAGTACTGGGTTTTAGCCACACAGATCGGCAAGTTAGTAAATCCCATCTTTTCGATTTCCTCCAGGGACCTGAGGGCTGGAGCCATATAATC
>CAZDND010000067.1:6565-9338 GCA_964506825.1 uncultured Syntrophothermus sp. | reverse complement strand
TGGGTACTTCTCCAGGTGCTCCTGCCACCTGAGCATTCGACTGGCAACCATATCTTCAGAACGTTGATACTTTGACACCAATTGGTCTGGACTTTCACACTGATAATTCTTCAACATGGTTTCCAGGCGCGTAGCATTATCATTCTGGAGTACTATCAGCTGATCGCGCAACCGGTATCTTTGAAGAGCCTGCTCCGGATCATCTCCATTGACCCGCAAGATCGACCGGCAGATTTCATCCCCCTGGCGCTTATTATTCAGCTGCTGAATCTTTTCGTTTTCCAGCCGCAACCGTTTGCTCGTCATGTCCAACTGATAGGTGAGGCCAGCCTGCTCTTTTCTCATCTTGACCAGAGAAACCGCCTGCGCTTCCCGTTCTTTCCACCAGGTATCGGTAAGTATCGCCGCCAAATCCATCAACGATCCAACCTGGTCGACCATAGGTCTCCGATCTCTTTCCAATAACGGGGTCAGCGACACCGCCAGCGTCCGCCATGACTCATCGGCAACGCTGCATGGGTCAGTCTCCTCGGCCAAATCAGGGAGACAGCCAAAGTTGTCCTTAGCGAAGAGATTAAGGTCCGCTTCCAGACGGTCCCTTTCCCTGGCCAGATCCCTCCATTCATTATAGGCCGACAGAACATCCGCATAGATATCAGTAAATTTCTTCATTTCCAACTGGAATGCTGCTTCGGCCTCCCCGGCCTCTTTCAAGCGGCTTTTGGCAGCCGGCAAATTCATAGCGGCTAATTCCAGCGACATAGCCTCCAACCGGCGGACCTCGTCCTCATAAATCCTGATTCGCTCTACCAAACTGGCCAATTCCATGTCATTCGCCTGAGAAAACGGCCCCAGCTGACGATCGAGATCGGATGTCCGCGTCATAATTTCCTGCAAGCGATTGCTGATGGTCTTATAATTCTGGCCGCCCGGCGAAGGCGCCCTTCTCATCAACAACCAAGACACCCCCGCCCCAATGAAAACCGCAAGGATTATGGCTGCCCCCAGCTCCGCGGGCTTGCTGGTCCCCAGCCACCACCAAACAACCCCGGACAGCAGAGCCGCTGTGGCTGTCCCGATGGCGATCGATATCCGTAACCAGGACCGCTGTTTTTCCAAATCCCGTTTTTGGGCTAGCAAGTTCCATTTCCCTACCGCTGCTGCCGAGGCCTTTTCCGGCAGATCCAGCAAATCTCCGAAGCGGCTGCGATGCTCTCTTTGGATTTCCTCCCACTGCTCATTCTTTTGAGCAGCGGCCTGATAGGCCTGTAATGCCTCCTGAGCATCCGCAGCCAATGATGTCCGAATTTGGTGGATGTTGGCGATGTTATGGATTTCGAAATCCGCAGCCCTGGTGAAAATCTCATAATCGTCAGATATCCTCCGATTGAGGTCGGCCAATTTTTTTCGGTCCGCCTTGAAATTTTCCCAGATCCTGAGGCAAGACCCTGTGTCACGACGGATGACTCTAATTTTATCCGCCGGATCAGATCCCAGGCTATCCCATTCCCGATACTCATTGATGAAAGATGAAACCCGCTCCAGGTTCTCTGAACCCAGCTGCTGATCCGCTTGAATTTCCCCGATGAGACGAGTTGCCTTTTCCAGCTCCGAATTCAGTCGGAGCTGCTTTTCCAGCCAGTCTTTTTCTTCCGGCCCGGCATCCTTGAATTCCGGGTACTTCTCCCGAATTTCCCCTTTGATCATCTGAATTTCGGAATCCAGTCGGCCCACTTCATTGACAGCGGTTTTCAACCTGTCCCGTTCCTTGGATGAATCGGTATATTGGCTCGCCAGCAGCTGCCATTCCGACCAGGCTTGTTTGGTAAGATTTTTTTGTTCCAAATCTTTACTAGCTTGCAGCAATTCCTGTTCTGATTTTCCCAATACTTTTTGGACTTCTATTAAGGAATCAGCCGCCTGGCTTCCTGATTCAATTTCTTCTCTAAGCTTGCGGATCCTTTCCTCTATGATCTCCAGATCTCCGTCCTTGGTCATGTTTCTGGCCGTAAGCCTTCGATCATTAGGGCCGGTGAATCTGGTGAGGTTTTTAAGCTCCGACAGCAGTTTCTCCAGGGCACCCTGAAAGGTCTTCCCTTTGCCTCCAACCAGCAACCCCTGGATATCAGAGTTGATCTGGCCCGCCTCCGGCATTGGTTGAGTCACAAAGAAGGTATCCTCGAAAACGGCCCGGCTGCTAATCCCCATGATATTCTGCAGGGCCTCTTCGTATATTATTAAGGGTTTGCGGGCTTCCGGATTATGCTGCCCTTCCACTATGAGTTGGCGCGAATCCTGGCCTCCCCCCAGTTGCCACAGAGAAACCTGATGGTTGTCGAAGTCCCGCTTGATTTGATAACGATTTTCGCAGTCGGAAAATATAAATTCGCCCCTGCACGCGGCGGGATTTTCCCAGTTGCGAAATCTTTCAAGATTAAAAGCCGATATGCTTCGCTGGCGATGGGTAAGCCCAAAGATAGTGGCCAGAAGACCAGCCGCCATGGAGGTTTTTCCCGACTCATTGGCGCCAGCGTAAATATTTATCCCCTGCTTGAAAGTAAAGGTGGTTGTGTCTCGGTAGGGTCCAAATCCTTGAAGAATAAGCTGTTCAAATATAATCGTTTTTTGGTTCATCGGCGTTTGCCCCCTTCAAGGGCCTGCAGCCCCAGAAGCATAGCCCGTTCCCACAATTTCTTCTCATTATCATCAGCCGCCATCATCTCCTTGCGGAGCCTTTTGACATACTCGCCCCTGACGGTAGGTTCATTGGCAA
>CAZDND010000067.1:0-6555 GCA_964506825.1 uncultured Syntrophothermus sp. | reverse complement strand
CATCCAGAAAATCGGCCGAAAAATATTGGGCCGAATTACGGAGCTCCAGGTAAAAAAATTCCGAATCAATTTCTTCCAGCAATCTGTCTTCGTCAATATGAAAACAGGGGGTGCCCACCAGCGACAATTGACTCATGGTCTCAGGACCAGCATAAGCCAAGCAGAGAGATTTAACTGACTCAAAGTCATCAGCCGAGGAAATATCCAGGGTAATCCTTTGGATAGGTCTTGAATCAACCTGGGGATTCTCAATCGTCACCCTGATCCCATCCCAAGACACTACGGTAAAATGCCCGGATCCCGGATCACTGAAGGTCTTGAATTCCACCGCTCCCGGATAGACAGCAAGCCCATCTCCGATGCCCTTGCTGCTGAATTGATGATAGTGTCCCAAAGCGATATAGTTATAGCCGGCCCGAGCCAATTTGGAAGATGTCAGCGGTAGACTCCTGTCTCCCAGGCCTTCCCAATCCAGAGATCCGTGATAGGCTCCGATATGGAAACCCGGCTCCTGAAAACGCGGAAAAGCATCGATCTCTGCTGCCCTGGTCAGACCGCCGGTGTATGCC
This sequence comes from uncultured Syntrophothermus sp., assembly GCA_964506825.1. Taxonomy (GTDB): domain Bacteria; phylum Bacillota; class Syntrophomonadia; order Syntrophomonadales; family DTU052; genus JAAYDA01. The sequence goes on along the minus strand of CAZDND010000067.1, from coordinate 5,986 downwards.
AGCGAATAAATATGAACCGGAGCACCCTTGATAACCTGGCTAAGGCAATGGGCCGGCATAGGATTTGTGACCAGAAACCCCGGCCAATCGGCTCCCCGATTACGGTAGACCGACTCCCGGTAGGTAATTTCATCGTGGTTGCCGGGTACGGTGACCACCATCATTCCTTGGACTGTCAAACGGCTAATCTGATGCATGGCTTCACGGACCAGAGCAGTTTCCGGATCGTATCTCTCGAAAAGGTCTCCCACGATCAGCACTCCCTGAACTCCATTTTCTGGGGCCAGGGCATAGTCGACCGCCTTCTGGAGTATCATATCCCGTTCTTTTCTTCTTATCCGCTTCTTATCATCTGAGAGATACTTAGGCTCCCATCCCAGATGAAGGTCGGCCAAATGCAAAAGCCTGATCACTTGCACACCTCCGTTTTTTGGGGGTAATAGTCGGTCGAGGTTGCTTTTTATCCCACCGGCATCAAATTGCCACTCAAAAGTCTTTTCAGTCCCCCAAAACCCAGGGGGAGCCCGATCCGACGAGTTTATCTTAGGCCAAATTACCAAGACTTTTCGACGCCTTTACCACTTTCGCGATTAATATAACCGATTCTTTATTTGCGTCCATAATGGTCCACATGGAAAAGGGACCATCGGGACTGAACAGAAAGATGTTGTTTTCGGCTCCCCTCTGGGGATGGTCAGAATACTGACCTCGCCCAGATTCGCTGGTTTATCTTCCGTATGAGACTTCTCTAGAATAGGTTATCATATAGTCGAGCCTGCAATGATTTCTTTTCAAGAATTTATTGCAGATGGAACCAAATACCTCCCTGTCCTATCCATCAAACAACTCATGCCGTAAAATGCACAAATCGATGACAATTCATGAAGTTTGGATCCAGGTACCGGTGGACTTCACCAAAGATGATCTGCTGACTTGTCTGCAAAACTCGGGTTATGATCCGAATCTTCCAACATTTTTCACCATGGAAGGATTGGTAATGTACCTGCCCGAATCCTCGGTGCGGGAGACCCTGACCATGATCGCCGAACACTCCGGCCCAGGCTCCAGCGTGATGCTGGATTATATTTTTGCCGCCGCCCTCGACGGTCGGATTGAGAGCCGGGTAACCAGACACCCGACTTCCCTGAAGTTCATATTCAACGAACCGGTAGTCTTTGGGATTGAGTACGGGCAAGCAGCAAGGTATTTACTATCCCTCGGATTTACGCGTGCTGAAGATTTCACGCCGGAAAATCTGTATAATCTCATTTTAAAGCCAGCAGTTCCCTCACGAACCATCTCAGAGGTATACGCCTTTGCAACCGCTTATAAGGATTGACCACACCGGATTGATTTCCATGCCCCCAAAAGCTTTCCAAGTGTTTGTGCTGAATATTAAGAATATTTTGTTTTTTATCCACATACGCAAAAACCCATGTGGATAACTTCAAGTTATCATATGATGAACCCCAGCCTGCCCCATAAAACATAACATAGTGAAACCCCCCGGGATCCGGGGGGTTTTCACAAATTGGCTTAACGCCAAAAACCTCGATGATTTAATTTGGTACTATAGTCTACTAGACTCTTTCCCACAGGATGGCGTTGGCGTTTCCGAATCCGCCGCACAGGGCCGCAGCTCCGTATTTAACGTCTTTCTTGTCAGTCTTCATGATGTTGTTCAAAGTAATAATGATTCTGGCACCTGATTCGCCCAGCGGATGTCCCATGGCCAAGGCTCCACCCCAAATGTTGGTCTTTTCAAAGGGTGCGTTTTTCTCGTAGCCCAGTTCTCTTACAACTGCCAGGGATTGGCTGGCGAAAGCTTCGTTGAGTTCAAGGACGCCAATATCGTCCATGGTGATACCAGCGCGTTTGACCAGTTTCTGGAGAGCAGGGACGGGACCCATACCCATGATGGTGGGGTCGTTACCAGCCATAGCTCCAGCTTTGTACTTGATAGTGTAGGAGCAGCCCAGCTCATCAGCTTTTTCACGGCTCATCAGGATCATGGCGCAGGCGCCGGTGGTCAGAGGTGAAGACATTGCAGCGGTGATAACTCCATCAGCTTTGAACGGAGTCTTCATGCCAGCCATACCTTCCATGGAGATGTCGTCCCTGATCCACTGGTCTTTATCGACCATAAAGGGATTGCCGGCATCATCATGGCCTTCGATAGGAACTATTTCATTGGCGAATTTGCCAGCGTCTCTGGCAGCAGCAGCCTTCCTGTTGCTCCATAGAGCCATAGTTTCCATGTCTTCCCGGTTGACGTTGTACATGGATGCAACTTTTTCCGCGGTCATGCCCATCATGAGGTCGTTTAGATTATATCTTTCTTCCGCTACTCTTTTCGGATAAGCCGCTCCGGCTCCCATGGGCACTTTCAGCATATCTTCCACGCCACCGACAATGTAGATATCGCCTTCGCCGCACATAATAGCTCTGGCTGCATGCTCTGCAGCTGACATCCCGGAGGGACACTGTTGACAGATGGAGTTGCCGGCAACACTCTCCGGATAACCGCCGGCCAGCCATGCCAGGCGTCCCAGATCCATGGTAACACCGACCTGATTGGCGGTACCAATGTAGGTTGCTTCGACCCATTCAGGTTTAATCTGCGGATTCCGTGCAAATAGAGCATCATAACACGCGGTCAGAAGCTCATCCGGCATACGATTACGAAACCAACCTTTGTCCTTGTGCGCTCTGCCGTTTGCTGAACGCACGCCATCAACCAATACACATTCTCTCAACAATTCAATTACCTCCTGTTTTTGTTATTTAGTTTCAAAGCATGACTGCCGATATTTAACACCCTGGCTTACCTACCTCGTCTGAAAGTATTTACCGCCGGGATAGTACCTAAAGGTTAAAATATCAGCAACGCGCTCCCAACTCGACCTTAATAGGTTACCTTCTCCTGGTTTGTCATAAGACATGCCCACGACAACCGGGAACATCGGCCTCACTATTTTTCGGCAGGAACAACCCATCTCCATTTCCCGCTTGAATCACTTACTGTTGAAATCAACGCTGATTCATATATTTTTTGCAGGCCAGCAACGATGAATGCGACGCCAACTCCTCCCATCTGTTTCCAGGAAAAAACCATTAAAAGGAAGTCAGCCAGCAGGCCGATTCAACTGCTATCAGCTTATCATAGAATTGATTTTAGTTGAAGAAGGTTGCTAAAATCCACGGGCGAATCAGTCAGGTGCTGACGGGGTTGATGATGCCGATAAACGCCAATATAACGGTATTTTAATCGACCTCGGCCAAATAATAGCCGGAATTTTCTATTAAGTTCAAGGCCTACGGCCCAGGAAATACCAGGCATACCTTACTAATTATCCCCATAACCGGTGATTAAGAGGAAACTGGGTTTATTTGCCGAATTATTGTGATAAGTCTGACGTTTAACCGTATAAAATAGCAGGAGGGATGATCGATGGAGAAACCATGGCTGAAGGATTTCGATGCAGACTTGGCTAAATGGCGCCCCCTTTGGGAAGCCCACTACGATGAAGGTGTACCGAAACATATTGACTACCCTGATTACCCCCTGAAGTACTGGTTCAAAAAATGGGCGGACGAGCACCCCGGCAAACCTTACATCCTTATGGGCGATTTCGAAATTAGTTACGGCGCAGCCAATAACATGGCCTGCAGAATTGCCAATGCCCTGCTCGATCTGGGAGTTAAGAAAGGCGACCGGGTGGCCATCATGGCTCCCAATGTTCCACAGTACATCCTGGCCCTGCAGGCTCTTTACAAAATCGGAGCGATTGAGGTCCCCACCAATCCCCTTTATACCATCCCGGAGCTGGAACTGCAGTTCAAAGACAGCGGGACCGAAACAGTCATGGTCATGGCGGCCTTTGCCGATAAAGCCATCCAGATAATGCGCAATCAGTACACAGATGTTAAAAGGGTTATCGCCTTTCAGGTTCCCAGCGGAGCCGTCGAAATTCCGGCGGCTGATGCTGTGTACGATTTGAACCAGTTGCTGGCGGCCGCCAGCGATACCGAGCCGCCAATCGAAGTCTTCGGTGATGATGTCGCCCGTTTGCAGTATACCGGTGGAACCACCGGGATTCCAAAAGGCTGTGTTTTAACCAACAAAATCATATTTTCCATGGCCATGCGCACCGCTTATTGGACTTCCGGGGGATTCAAACTGGTACCAAAGGATCAGGTCAGGACCCTGGCCGCCATCCCCCTAAACCACATCTATGGCTTCAACTGCAATGTTAATTTAAATATGTTTGCAGGCGGAACCATTGTACTGGTAGCTTTGCCCACCCCGGATAACATGCTGGAGGCCATCGAGAGACATAAACCCACTATTTGGGCGGCAGTGCCGGCCATGATCATCGGCCTCAACAATCATCCTGCTATCTCCAAGGCTAATGTTTCCTCCCTTAAAGGTATTTTCTGCGGATCTGCTCCCTTGGCGGTGGAAATAATGAGAGAGTTCGAACGCCTTACCGGGGCCAAAATTCTGGAAGGGTACGGTCTATCAGAATCCACCAATATTCTCTCCGCCACTCCTGCCTTTACGCTCCGCAAGGAAGGCAGCTGCGGCATTCCAATCCCGGATACGGATGTGGTGGTTGTAGATGTTTTGACCGGCACCGAGGTCATGCCTCGAGGAGAACTGGGAGAACTGATCTCCCGAGGTCCCCAGATGTTAAGGGAGTACTGGAATAATCCCGTTGAGACGGCCAATGCTGTGAGGGACGGCTGGTTTTATACTGGCGATATCGTCAAAATGGATGAAGATGGCTTTATCTTCATCATGGACCGTAAAAAGGACATGATAATCTGCAGCGGCTTCAACGTCTATCCCCGGGACGTGGATGAGGTGCTTTATGCCCATCCCAAAGTCCTGGAAGCCTGCACTGTAGGAGTGCCCGATGCCAAACGAGGAGAAACCGTAAAAGTCTACGTTGCCTTAAAACCGGGAGAAACCCTAACCGCAGAAGAGGTAATTGCCCACTGCAGAAAAAGTCTGGCCCCCTATAAGGTCCCCACACAGGTGGAGTTCATCGATGCTATCCCCAGGACTTCCGTAGGCAAACCAGACCGCAGGGCGCTGCAGGCTCGCGGATAAGTGAGCGTGCTCCCCAATATCGCCTGCCGATGAGAATCAACCGCTGCCCCTCTCCAGGAGGGGCAGCGGTTTTGTTTGGTTCCTTGCTGCCCCACATGTCAGTGAAATGGGTATCCGTGACATCAGCCTGGAACCCGGTCAATCAGTTACAAGAAGCCCATCGCTGATAACCACCGCCTGCTGTTGGTTATAAACTTGAAAAGACAAGCGTTGCTGGCCGGCCACGTCCTCCCTGCCAGTCAAACGAACCACTATCTCACTCCCCGGGAACACCATGCCTCCAAATCTGGCTTGTATGGATCGAACCCGCGCTGGCTCGCCTCCGGCCTCACGATCTATCAACCGGCTGACAGCGAGAGCCAAAGTTGCCGTCCCCTGAAGCAACACCCCCGGAAGTCCCGCCTCTTTGGCAAACCGGGGCGATGTGTGGATGGGATAGACTATGTTGGAACAACCGTCATATATATACGGAGCTTCCAGGCTAATCGGCACCTGGGTCTCCCAAAGAGATTCTTTTACTTCTTTTCTGCGCTCCATCACCGGGTATTCAGGGATTACTTTGCCTGATCCATCGCAGATAACCCCGCGCAGCATGGCCCCTGAATACTCCGTGTATACCGGTTGCCCGGAGCCATCGGAAGCCGCAAATTCGAACACCAAATGCGTCCCCGCTTTTTCGGGGATCACTGCGGCGACCCTCCCCCGAACCGTCAAAAAATCACCAGGACGGATCGGCCGAAAAATTTTCAGGCATTCCGTATAGTGCACCATGGTTCCAAAAACCTCGGCGGGAATCGGCAGGGTGATGAAATCGATATTCTGTACAATCGGCCAGCTGATCGCTGCTGCAAACACCGGGTGGGCGATGAT
>CAZDND010000066.1:0-9342 GCA_964506825.1 uncultured Syntrophothermus sp. | reverse complement strand
TAGACAAAATGAGTAGTTTAAAGGACAGTTTTGGGAAAATGGTGGACTCAGCCAAGGACGTACTCGATGAAACCGTCAAAAAGGCCGAAGAACTGAAGGACAAAGCCGAGGGGAAAGCCAAGGATTTAAAAGAAAAGGCTGATGATCTTAAGGACAAAGCTGAGGAAAAAGCAGAAGACCTTAAAGAAAAGGCCGAAGAACTGAAGGACAAAGCCGAGGGGAAAGCCAAGGACCTGAAAGAAAAGGCTGAGGATCTAAAAGATTCGGCCGAAGAGAAGGTTGAGGATCTAAAGAAATAAACCGTCGATAGGATTCTCATGACAAATCAGAACCAGGTTGTTTCGGCCTCCGGAGCGATGAGCATGTTGATTGCTTCGGAGGTTTATGGTGTGTCTTGGCAGAGGGGCTTATTCATTTATTGCAACCGGGGTACGGTTTTGGATGCCGGGTGCAATCAACGCCAGGCAAAGTCTCCGACTTTATTCAGGCTAGATATGCAAAGTAGCCGCCCATGATGATGATTATCAAGCCAGCGGCTTTTTCCATGATGTTGTTCCACTTGGCGAAGCTCTCCATCCGGGTGATGAGACCCGTAAAGGTCCCTACCAGGATTAGCGGAATGCCTCTCCCCACAGCATAGACGAACAAAAGGGCTGCTCCGTAAAGCCATTGACCCTTGGCCATGGCCAGGGACAGGATGACCAGCAGGATAGGAGTCCCGCATTGGGACCCAACCAAACCCATGACCAGACCCAGGAGGTAGCTGCCTCCCATTCCTTGAGCGTTTTTGACTCCCTCAAGGATTTTGCCTCCGAAACTGATATTCAATTTGATGACCCCCAGCAGGCTCAAACCCAGCACCACACATACGGCAGCAACGATATAATAAAGAATGCTCTTGCTGGTGCCGAATAGGCCGCCCACTGCCGAGATAAGGAGACCGAGAAGCATAAAGGTGGTGGCTGTTCCCAGGGTGAAAGCCACCGACAAGGCCAAACTTCGTTTCCTGCCAGCATCCATGCCACCCACGTAACCGATGATTATAGGCGCCATGCTTAGGTTGCACGGACCAAAACTGGTAACCAATCCCGCCATGAACACCAGCCCAATTCCGATTAATGAGAAGCTGGACAAGAACTGGGGTGCAATTTCATTGATCCAGGCTTCCAATCTATTTCACCACCTTGTCCAGTTCCTTCTCCAAGTCTTCAACCGGAATAGCTCCCACAACCTGATAATTAACGGTTCCTCCGTCATTTATGATAAAGGAGGCTGGTATGTACTGGATGTTCCATCTTCTAACCAAATCCATGTTATCCCGGTTATCGACATCTATAGATATAAAATGTACCTTACCCCGGTATTTGGGCTCTATCTGGTCATATATCTTTTGCATCTCCACGCAGGGGGCACAGGTGGCGGACCGGAACAGCAACCACATGCTTTCGCCGTTGGCCCTGGCCTCTTCTATGGCCAGGTCATCAGCACTGGCAGTTGCAGGGTTTGCCGAACCTGCAGATGGTGTCGACTGCTGGCTGTCCGGGCTTGCACATCCCCCCAGGGCAATTATCAGGACCAGGGAAAATGCCAGGATGAGCTGCTTAGTACTCATAAAGATGCTCCTTTCTTTGAACCGTGTTTACCGGGAAACTTTCCGACAGGGGATTACAGTCCCAGCAAATAAATAATAATCGGTTTATATACTAAACACAATGGCGATATCCTAGTAGTGCATGCTGGAAGATTGAAGCCCAGGCGAGAATCCCTTGACAAACCTCGCTTAAATATAATAACATAAGCATGATGTTATATAAAGAACCATGAAATTCCCGTGAAGGCATATACTGCCCGGATTTACCGGTGATAAGCCCAGACTGTTGCCGAGTCTTCTGCTCCATTGGTGAACGAAGGGTTCAGGCTGGATAATGTGACGGTCAGAAAATTGCCTGATTATAAGGCTTAGGGCGTCATTGTGAGTGCCATCAGATTGTTCTTGGTTGAAAGAATCATCAGTCTTTGGACGAGAATAGTGAGATCGAAAATAACCTTTATGGGAGGGGAACCTTAATGAAGATTGAAGTATTGGGTTCGGGGTGCGCCAAATGCCAACAGCTGGAGAAGGATGTAAGAAAAGCTTTGGCAGAATTGAACATTGAGGCGGAAGTGACCAAGGTGAAGGATATTCAAAAAATAATGAGCTATCACGTGATGTCAACACCAGCATTGGTCATTGATGGCAAGGTCAGGACCGCCGGAAGGCTGCCTCAAAAGGAAGAATTGCATAAATTCTTAAAGGGAACTTCCGAATAAAGATGGATCGGTTTAAGACCACCTCCTTCGCATAATCCCGGGGATAGGTCACAGCAGAACGTAGTGAAACCGGCTGAAATCTGGATAGGTTGTACGATTGGGACAACCGGCATGTCACTTCAGGGCACTGTTAGAACTTATAATGATAAATAGCATTGGGTGGGAACAATGGAAGGGATAAATGGATAAATGGGAATATTTCAATGGCTGAATGACCAATTACTGAGAATGGAATGGTTGTCTGATCTGGTAGGAGTGCTGGTGGAGAAGGGATTCGGCCTGGATATCCAGGATAGACTAGGCGGCAGCATACATTTCTATATTTATGATGTGATCAAGATATTCATACTCCTGTCGGTACTGATTTTTGCTATTTCGTACATCCAGAGTTTTTTTCCGCCCGAGAGAACCAGGGATATTTTGGGTAAATTCCGCGGGATAACCGCTAATATCCTTAGTGCCTTGCTGGGTACTTTGACACCATTTTGTTCCTGTTCATCGATACCGTTGTTCATTGGCTTTACCAGCGCCGGTCTGCCCATCGGAGTGACCTTCTCCTTCCTGATATCCTCCCCATTGGTGGATCTGGCTTCGGTAATACTTTTAGCGAGCATATTCAACTGGAAAATTGCGATCGCCTATGTGGTGGTAGGATTGGTGCTGGCCGTCATAGGCGGAACAGTAATCAGCAAAGCTAAAATGGAAGAATATGTGGAGCCCTTTGTCTTTGGAACTGAAATCATCGACATGGAAGCGGTTGAACTGACTACCAATAACAGACTGGCTTTCGCCCGAGATCAGGTGCGGGAGATTGTTGCCAGGGTATGGATCTACATCTTGATTGGTGTAGGCATAGGAGCTGCCATCCATAATTGGATCCCAGAAAACATCATCGCTGGGGTGCTGGGACAGGATAAATGGTATTCGGTACTGGTAGCTACTATCGTGGGCATACCAATGTATGCGGACATTTTTGGGACTCTGCCGATCGCCGAAGCATTGGTCTTAAAAGGAGTCGGTATTGGCACCGCCCTCTCTTTCATGATGGGGGTAACTGCCTTGTCTCTGCCTTCGATGATCATGCTGAAAACGGTGGTTAAACCCAGATTGTTGATCACTTTCTTCGGAGTAGTAGCCCTGGGCATCATCATCATTGGATATACTTTTAACGCTTTTGGCTATCTGCTGGTTTAATGGTGTGGAGGTCCCGAAAAGACGGTAACTATCCGAGGCTACACCCTAAGACTTAGCGTAAATTGGTCATTGAAAAGCCCTTCAACCTTTGGTTGGCGGGCTTTTTTGCAGCCTGAGCCGATAGGCATGGTCCGGAGGTACCGGCTCCGGTCAAGAGTGGGCTATCGGTAACCGGGACTGGCAATTTTCCAGCTGTGAGGGCATACTGATTATGAGTGGCTGTCAGGTCTCAAACGTTCTCCTCTTCGACGGTTTGCTGGGAGAAGGTGCGGGGCTATCTGATTCTGGGCAGTACAAACGAGAGGTGGGGATATCGACATGAATCGTCTGATTACCGCCGTGACCAAGCTGGTCAAGGGATTATCCGGAGCTGTCCTGCGTTTCCCGTTGACGGTATTTTGTTTGGCATGCGCAACAGCTCTGACCTGTTACATGATCTCACTCTATGCATCACCTGATTTGATCATTCAAAAATGGATGTTTGTGTTCATGTTCGGTTCATTTCTCGGAATAGCTGCCCAGGTAGCCTGTGAAAGATTCCCGCGCCTGGCTAGATGGGGGTTGGTGGTCTACCTGGTGTCCATCCTGGTCATTGTGGGATATTACCTGATAATCCTTCCGGCTCCGGCTATAGACTATGGAGTGGGGGCCCGCGCCTCAGTGGCGATGTTCGCCATGTTCTGCGCCTTTATTTGGCTGCCTTCCTATGACGGCAAATACGATTTCAACAGCGTGGCCTTGGTCCACTTCAAATCGGCTCTGACGGCCATTCTCTATGCCGCGGTACTCTCGGCCGGCCTGTCAGCTATCATAGGTGCTGTCGATATCCTGCTTTTTGAATTGAATAATGATGTCTACGGATACATGATGGCCATCGTCTGGATAATGTTCGCAACCATTTATTATCTATCCCTGCTGCCTAAATTCAACTCGGAAACTGAGGAGGATCAGGCCGATGCCCGGGAAAAAAGTTTGTATCCCCGGATGCTGGAAATCCTGATATCCTACATTGCAATCCCCCTGGTGGCAGCCTACACCCTGGTCCTGATCGCCTATTTCGTGAAGATCGGTATCACCAGGGTCTGGCCGACTGGTCAGCTGGGTCCTATGATATTGGGATATTCGGCCGCGGGATTGCTCATCTACATCCTGGCCAGCCGCCTGGACAATCGTTTTGCTAAGGCCTACCAACTGGGGTTCCCTAAAATTCTGGTTCCGGTGGTTGCCATGCAGTTGGTGTCAGTATACATACGCCTGAACGCCTATGGGGTAACCGAATCCAGATATTACCTGGCGCTGTTCGGCGTTTTTACCTTGGTGATTGGGCTGGTCCTTTCATTCAGGCCGGTCAAGAAAAATGGGATCATAGCTGTTCTGGCGGGGTTATTTGCCTTGTTTTCGGTCATTCCCCCGGTGGATGCCTTCACGGTTTCCAGGAACAGCCAGGTCAACCGGTTGGAGAATATGCTCCAGCAGTATGGGGTCCTGGCGGATAATAAAATCCAGCCCATAACCAATGCCGACCTCAATCTGCGGTTGGAGACCACCAGTATTCTGGATTACCTGGACAGACGGCGCTATTCGGAATCAATAGCCTGGCTGCCGGAGGACTTTCAGACCTACCGGGATATGAAGAAGACCTTCGGTTTTGAACCGGCATACAAATACCTGGGCGATGAAAACTATTTCTACGCCGGACTGGATATGCAAACCCCCCTAAATATTGGGGGATTTGACACCCTGGTGCGGGCCGATGCCTACCCGGGTATGGAGCCCACCAGCTATGAGTTGGGGATTCGCGGCAGAACATACCAACTACTTCTGAAAGATGTTTCTCCTTTGGACAAACAGGTGTCCGTCCGCGACGATCAAGGAAAGGTGCTGGCCCAAACTGGATTGTATGATTTTGCTGAAACTATCGCTGACAGCTCCGATGCGGTTAAGGAACTGAGGAGCGTTGAGGAAATGACCCTGGATGTTCCCGGTGAAGGATGCCGTCTGCGAATAGTGTTCCAAAACATTAATATTACTTACGGATCGGGTTCAGACAACGGCGGCAACTACAGCATGCTGATCTTGATCGCAGTTACCAGCCAGCCATAGCCGGGGATAAGGATATGGATAAACCCAGCATGAGCTATGTTCTAACGTTGCGAATGGGCTGGTGTCTGGAGAACCGGCTCCAGTATTGAGGAGGCACGAACTGCAAAAGCCTGTGATGTCTGGAATGGCGTCGAAGTAATGGAAGGGGGGGAGATACAGCTCATGGACCAAATGGCCGCCCGGATAAAAAATACCGCCCTGCAAATGGGCTATGAGAAATGCGGCATCATCAAGCTGTCGGCGATGGCTGGATACAGGGAAAAGCTGGATGAGCGCATCAGACTTTTCCCGGAAGTCAAGCCCGCCTATGAGGGGTTTTATAAGTTCGGCCAACTTGAAAAGGAATACCCCTGGGCGAAATCCATCGTGATATGTGTGGTCCGCTATGGCAAATATAAGGTCCCTGAAAACATGGAAGGCTTGATCGGCAAATACTACCTGTTCGATTTTCGGTTGGACCAACACACTAAAGAATACCAGAACAGCATCCAGTTTGAAGCCTATCTCAAGGAACGGGGAATAAGGGCCGAAGCCGAGAAAAAATTCGGCATTACAGCCTTTCGCTGGGCAGCCATGCAGGCCGGTCTGGGATTGGTGAGAAAAAACAATTTCTTCTACACTGAATCGGGATCCTGGGTGACTTTTGAGGGTTGGCTGATCGATCAGGAGTTGGAGTCGGTAGAGAGTCCCACCCTGAAGAAATGCCCGGATCGCTGTGAAAACTGCATGGAGGCCTGCCCCACGGGCTCATTGTCCGGGCCTTATACCATGAACCGTTCCAGCTGCATTGCCAGCCTAAACACCTGGGAAGCTCATGACCTTATCAATGAAAAACATCGGGGGGAGATGGGCAGGTGGATATATGGATGCGATTTATGCCAGGATTCCTGCCCCTTAAACCGAAACCACTGGCAGGAGGTCGAGGATTTTCCAGGGCTGGAGGAACTGAGCGCCAGCTTGTCCCTGGAAAAAATCGTGGCTATGGATTATGAAGATATCGAGAAAGTCATCAAACCGAAGTACTGGTACATAAGGCGCAGCGATCTCTGGCAGTGGAAAACCACCAGTATAAGCGCGATGGTCAACAGCTATGAGGACCGGTATCGGCAGCCTATTTTGAGTGCCCGGGGCGACAGCCACCCTAAAGTGAGAGAAATGGCCGAATGGGCCATAGAGCGTTTGGGGTTGGAATAAACGAAGGCCTGCGGTTGCCCGTCATTTGAACCTGGTTTAATTTCCCTTTTCCTGGTCGGCAGGCGGATCTTTGAGGGGGGATTTTTTGGAGATTCTTTGGTTGGTGGATTCCCTCAGCAGAACATAAAGAATTGAACATAACGGTATGGCGATCAGCATACCGGTTACTCCCATCATATTACCGCCGATGACGACCGCGGCCAGGACCCACATGGCCGGGAGTCCCACCGAGTTACCTACTACCCGCGGATAGATGAAATTTCCCTCGAGTTGCTGAAGAATCAGGAATATCACCACGAACCAAAATGCCTTGATGGGGCTGGTTACCAATATCAAAAAAGCCCCGATGAAACAAGCAATGAAAGAACCCACCACCGGGATTAAAGCGGTGATGGCAACCAGAACTCCAATTACAACCGCGTATGGGAATCCGAAGACCAGCATGGCAATAAAAACCATCAAACCTAATATGGTGGCATCCAGACACTGACCGGTAATGAAATTGGTAAAGGTCTTTTCGGCCAGGGAGGTTACCTCAATGACCCGATCAACTCGCTCCTGTGGAAGATAGGCGTAGAGCACCTTCCGGGACTGTCGGGCCAAGGTCTCCTTTTGCAGCAGAATGTACACTGCAAAAACCAACCCCAGAAAAAATGATACTATGCCGTTGAAAACCGAGGCTGCCACGCTGAATGAAGAGTTGAGAATATTTTCAGCGGCTCTTTTCAGCAGATCAAGGGCATTGACTTTAATGCTGTCCCAGTTCAGGTCCAGTCCGGAAATCCAGACACCTACATTAGGGTAGGTGGCCGCCAGGTGTTGACCCCAAGCGGTGACCCGGTCTACGAAGCCCGGCAATCGAGCGATCAGAACTTGAATGGTTTGCACGATTTCTGGGATCACGATAAACAGGAATAGAAACAACAGGGCTGTTAGCAGAAAAATGGTCAACAGCAGGCTTGCAGTCCGGTTTCGCCGGCGGTGGTCTCCGGCAAACAATCGGTGCTCGATGCTCCGCATGGGGATATTCAGAATGAAGGCCATGATCAGGCCAAGAAAAAATGGGGAAACAACGTTCATCAGGTATCCCCACAATGTTCCGAGATCAACAAGGTGATTAAGGGACCAATTGAACAATATTGCTCCGGCGGCAATTATGGCTATAATCCGATAGTCTTGTCTGGTGATCATCATCAACCCCATCATGCTGTTGATAACCCGTCGCTCCGGGACATGGCTCCCATACTAAAAGTTATTTAATTATAGCACTGAAGCAAGCCGGTTGAGACGTTTTGTTACATGGGATCGATAATATGGGCCGGGCGATATTCTGAAATAATGAAACCATATTCCATATGATGAAAAAATACAGGATATATCGTTTGACATTGTTAACGTATTAGGATAGACTCCTCCTAGAAACCTTTAAGTTGGTCCGAGAGGCCGGCAAGGTAGTAAGCGATTTTAGCAGGTCTGCCTTGTCATGATGAGGCAGACCTTTTATTTTGGAAGGAGGTACTTCACTTGGGCCTGATCGAAAAGAAAAAAATCATGGACGAGGATGCCATCCGCAGAGCCACTACCCGGATTGCTCACGAGGTCATCGAGAGGAATAAAGGAATTAAGGACCTGGCTATTATTGGGATCCGCCGCCGGGGCGGACCATTGGCTGAGCGGCTGGCCAACTGCATCAAGGAGATCGAAGGGGAAAAAATTCCGGTGGGGGTGCTGGACATCACCCTTTATCGGGACGATTTGACGGCGCTGGGGCCCCAACCTCTGGTAAGGCGCACCGAAGTGGATTTTGACCTGAACGACAAGATCGTAGTCTTGGTAGACGACGTTTTATACACCGGGCGTACAGTCAGGGCGGCCATGGAGGCCCTCACCGACCTGGGACGCCCGCGCAGCATTCAGTTGGCAGTCCTGGTGGACCGGGGGCACCGGGAGCTTCCCATCAAAGCGGACTATGTGGGTAAAAATGTCCCCACCTCCCGGCAGGAAACGATTTCCGTGAGGATGGTGGAAATCGACGGCATCGATGAAGTCGTCATTGAGGAAAAGACCTAAAGATCCCTTTAATCAACAGTCCCGAGAGGCTGGCAAGGGATATTCGGGAGCAACCGGAAGCCTTACCAGCCTTGCAGGCCGGTAAGGCTTTTTTGTTTGAAATACTCAGATGCAAGCCGGCGAGTGCTGATCGTAACTCGATAAGGAGGTTAAGCAATGGCATTTGAACATCGTAAGGATCTTCTGGGGCTGGGGGAGCTGGATCGCAGCGAGATAGATACCATTTTGGACACGGCCATACCCATGAAGGACATCATCACCCGCGACATCAAGAAAGTTCCAACATTGAGAGGGAAAGTGGTCTGCACTCTTTTCTATGAAAATAGCACCCGGACCCGGACTTCCTTCGAGCTGGCCGGGAAATACCTGAGCGCGGATACCATCAATCTGGCAGTATCGACCAGCAGTGTGCAAAAGGGCGAGAGCCTCCGGGATACCATAAAGACTATCGAAGTAATGGGGACCGATATG
>CAZDND010000065.1:0-9417 GCA_964506825.1 uncultured Syntrophothermus sp. | reverse complement strand
AGGCATTGCCCCCGAGAGCCTTCCAAGGCTTTTTGAACGCTTTTATCGGGTAGATAGAGCTCGTTCAAGAGTATTGGGAGGTACGGGTCTTGGGTTGGCCATCGTTAAGCATATTGCAGAACAGCATGGCGGAGAGGTGTTTGTCGAAAGCCAGTTAGGGGTGGGCTCCACATTTTCGGTATATCTTCCGGCAGGGGACATCAGAGCAGCGGGGAGTAAAGTTGTATGAGCCATCGGACGGGTGCTCGCACCGCAAAGCGAGAACGATCGAAACTAGATTTAATCTTCAAGTTTATGGCTGGGTTGGGAATCATACTAGGGCTTGGTTTCCTGGTGCTTTTTGTGTTCCACCGGGTCAGCATTGCCCTGGTTGAGGTGCAAACGGTTGCCGTGGGCCAGTTGGAAGAGTCCGCTCGGGTACCCGCCATTCTGTTGAAGCGGGAGAGGGTTATGGTCGCCCCAGCTACCGGACGGTTGGAAAACATGGTTCCTGAGGGCGAGCGGGTCAAGAATGGACGTGAAGTCGCGAGGTTCTACCCGGAAGGGGCAGTAAATCCTATCTCGATCTTAATACCCAGCAGTGGGATCGTCAGTTTTGATCTGGATGGATGGGAAACGAAGCAAGAAGGGTTCAGTTTGAAGGCTGGAGATCAGGATATATTTGAATTCGATCCAATGATATTAAACGACGGCAGCTTTCAGTTCAATACTGGAGAACCGATTTTGAAGGTGATTGACAATTTGGCGCCCCTCCGCTTGGCAATCCTCATGGAGCCGGCGGAAGATTTCGATGCCCTCAAACCGGGGGACAAGATATCCCTAAGGCAGGGCGAGGAGGACGATTTTATGGCTAAATGCGAAGAGGTATGGAGGGGAGATGGCCGACAGACTGCGATTTTGTCCGTGGCCAGCATCGGGGATGAACTTCTGAAGGAGCGCCGTATCGAGGTGGATATAATCTCCAAGCGTTATCGGGGGATAATCGTGCCGGCAAAAAGCTTGGTTACCAAAGATGAAGCTGTTGGGGTATACCGGGTAATAAAAGGCAAAGTCCACTTCCGCCAGGTCGAAGTTGAAGCTGCCATTGAGGGTAAGGCTTTGGTTAATGGCTTGGATGACGGTGATAGGATAGTGACCACTCCTGGGTTGGTATGGGAGGGTTTAAGATACAACTGAGAGGAAGGATATAGGATTGGGTTTAATAGCCGATAATTTCTCGACGATTACTGCTCGCATGGGATCCGCAGCCGGTCGTGCCGGTCGTGATGTCCGTGCTATCAAACTGGTGGCGGTCAGCAAGACGGTTGGCGTTCCGGAAATATCGGCTGCGATTGACTGCGGCATAAGGGATTTTGGGGAAAACCGCGTGCAGGACCTCGTCCTCAAAAAGCAATTGTTTCCGGATGTACGTTGGCACATGATAGGACGTCTTCAGACCAATAAAGTCAAGGATGTGCTCGGAGCTGCGGCCATTATCCATTCGCTGGACAGATGGGATCTGGCAGAGTATATTGAAAAGAGGGCTCAAAGGGAGCTTTTAACCGTTCCCGTTCTGATCCAGGTCAATATGGCCGGTGAAGCATCCAAAGGGGGAATTGCACCTGCCAATGTCGAAGAGTTTGTTGGTGCATTGAGTCAATTACACAACATCCGGGTTGTAGGATTGATGACTATGGCTCCGGCAGTATCCGATCCGGAAGAGACCAGGCCGATTTTTAGAGAGACGGCAGGGTTGTTCCGGCATCTCAAGGACAATAATTATCCGAATGTATCCATGGATATACTGTCTATGGGAATGACTCATGATTTCGAAATTGCCATCGAAGAGGGCTCGAATCTGGTCAGAGTAGGCAGGGGCATTTTTGGACCTAGAAAAGAGGAGGGATATCGCATTGGGAATGCTTGACAAAGTATGGAGATGGCTGGGCGTCGGGGGAATTGAGGAAGATGAGCTGGCTAACCTGCCTTTTGCGGAGGAAAGGGAAACGGGGCGCAAGCCAAACCTGGTAAGTCTGCAGGGGGCGAAGAATGTCAAAGTAGTAGTATGCGAACCCCTGGCTTTCGAAGAGGCTCAGGAACTGGCCGACAGCCTTAAAGGCCGGCGTCAGGTAGTGGTAAATCTCAACGGGACTGACCCCGAGATTTCCAGGCGGATCATAGATTTCATGAGTGGAACCGCTTATGCATTGGATGGTCTGTATCAGAAATTGGGCGAAAACGTTTTCCTGTTTGCTCCCAGCAATGTGGAGATCTCCAGGGAGCCCAAGGCTCAGGTCAGAAGTAATTACAC
This sequence comes from uncultured Syntrophothermus sp., assembly GCA_964506825.1. Lineage (GTDB taxonomy): Bacteria > Bacillota > Syntrophomonadia > Syntrophomonadales > DTU052 > JAAYDA01. The sequence goes on along the minus strand of CAZDND010000065.1, from coordinate 7,127 downwards.
ATTTACGAAGAACCCGGGTTATGGGAGAGACGAATAGATGAACGAAAAAATAAGCCTGGGAATCATCGGCTGCGGTCAGATTGCCCAGGCCTTTCTGGGCGGGCTGGTCAAACTTGAGGGGCTGCTGGAGAGAGTGGCATTGTATGACCTTCAACCTGAACGCAGCCAGGTATTGGCAGCGCTTGACCCGGTGGCTTTTATTGCGGATTCAGCTTTGGAGGCGGCGACCGGGGTGGAGATAATCCTGCTGGCAGTCAAGCCTCCCCAGATAAAACCGGTTTTGCGACAGATCGCTCCGTGCTTGCTCAGGAATCAAGTGGTGGTATCGATAGCAGCCGGGATCAGTCTGGATGTAATAGCTAATGAATTGGGAGAAGGCAGACCGGCGGTCCGGGTTATGCCAAACATACCGGCCCTGGTTGGTCAGGGAGCTTTTGCAATGTCATTTTCCGCTGCAGTTGCGGATACTCAGAAGGATCGCGTGGTGAATATGTTCAGCGCCATCGGCATGGTGGAAGAAGTTCCCGAAGCATACATGGATGCAGTAACGGCATTGTCAGGCAGTGGGCCGGCCTTCATATTTCTGGTTGCGGAGGCCATGACTGATGCCGCAGTCAATGTAGGGCTGCCCCGGGATCTGGCCAGGCGGCTGACCGATCAAACTATACTGGGGTCGGTAACTCTGCTGAAGCAGACCGGGCAACACCCGGCCGCTTTGCGTGAAATGGTAACTTCCCCCGGGGGGACGACTATTGCCGGCCTAAAGGAGTTGGAAACGGGTGGGTTGAGAGGTGCCTTCTTTGAGGCGATCATGGCAGCTTACCGCAGATCCGCCGGCCTCTAAGTAGCAGACGATGGGGAGGAGACTATGTTGCTGTACCAGCTAGTGGACACGGTTTTCGATGTTATGATCATGTTGATCATTGTGAGATGCGTGTTGTCATTCGTGAGGCATGACCCCTACCAACCAGTCATTAGATTTATATATGATGCTACCGAGCCGATTATGGCTCCATTCCGCAGGCTTATACCCAGCGCCGGGGGGATAGACTTCTCACCCATGGTAGTCTGGATGGTATTGATGCTGGTGCGCAGCCTGATGCTGGGGATAATGTTGTCGATCGGTTAAATCCTTATCCCTGAACCAGGAATGGAATTATCCATGGCAGGGAAACCAGGAGCCAATCTATATATAATAGCGGAGTCTAATGAAAATGGCCTGGTTTGCACCGACCGTATGGATGGAGCCGGCGAGCAGTTTTTGGTATAGCCGCCAGCTTTTTCAGGCGGTGTAAATTGCGAATGGTTGGGAGGTAAAAGGTTTACAATGCGCCTTTTGCGTCCCGATTTTGATTTCTCGGACTGGTGGGAGGGGATTCAACCGGGAATAACCCCAGACCTATTCAAACGGTTGATCTCGAGCTGATCAAAGAAGCCAAGCCAGAATGATCCCGAAGCGAATGGCACCTGTCCTGATGTTGGTGGATGGGATGCCGGCTTCCTTGGTCCAAGGAGGTAAAACTGAACTATATATGGAACTATTTCCGTAGGCAGCGCATTGTGTAACCGCGGGAATTTGTTGTTGGCAGCGGATGATCCCTCGGGCGTTGCGAAAGGAGTTGAATCGGGATGATTTCGCCGATCGAAGTTAAGAAAAAGGAATTTGGCCGCACTTTACGGGGGTACAACCAGGAAGAGGTCGATCAATTTCTCGGGACGGTGGCTGATGAATTCGAAAAAATGTACAAGGAAAACGCAGAACTGAGAGAAGCTCTCCAGCGTGCAGAAACCGATATGTCCAAATATCGTAAACTGGAAGATACCCTCAATCAAACTCTGCTGATGGCCCAAACCACTGCAGATGAGATTAAGTCCAACGCCCGCAGGGAGGCATCAGCAATTATGGAGGGCGCCCGATATAAAATCCAGGAAACCTTCGTGGTTTACGAGGAGATTCTAAAACGGCTTAATGTTTTTCGCACCGAAATAAAATCCTACCTTAATTCCCAGGTTGAATTCATGGATCGACATGACAAGCGTATCGATGATTTAACTTCCATGTTTTATGCCCAAGACACCAAAAACCTGCTGGGAGTACTGGACAAAAAGGAGCATAAACCCGATGACCGGGCTTAAGGTGTCTCCCTGGCAGGATGGCGCTTGCTTCGAAATCAAAGTACAGCCGCGTTCTTCACGCAATCAAATTTGCGGCGTCCAGGGGAGCTGCCTAAAAGTAAGGCTGACGGCCCCACCAGTAGACGGGGAAGCCAACCAGGCCTTGACAGCTTTTATGGCTGATCTGTTGGGGGTCGGCAAGCGAAGTGTAGAAATCATCAGGGGGGAGACCTCAAAACTTAAGTTGATTGGGATTCACGGGATTTCTCCCGAGGAAGTCCGACAGGTCATTTCCGGGGCCGCCCGTGATGATTGACCATATTTCCGGAAGCCAGAAAGGGATGATCTGAAGGGTGGAACCTTCACGGCACAGAATAGAATTAATCTTGGATCAGTTGGAAGCGGTGTTTCCTCAAGCCGAGACCCGGTTGAGGTTTTCCACCGTTTTTGAATTGCTGGTAGCCACGATCCTGTCAGCCCAGACGACTGACGAACAGGTAAACCGCATCACCGAAACTCTGTTTGGGTTCTGTAATACCCCTGAGCAATTCGCGCTCATGACTCCTCAGGAGATTGAACCTCTGGTTCAAGGCTGCGGTCTCTACCGGAACAAGGCCCGGAACATAATCGGAGCTTCGGTCATGATTTTGGAGCGATTCGAAGGGCAGGTACCGGATACCATGGAACAGCTCATGGAGCTGCCGGGAGTAGGCCGGAAAACGGCCAACGTTATGCTCAGTGTGGGGTTCAATAAACCAGGGTTGGCTGTAGACACACATGTCCAGAGGGTCGCCCGGCGAATGGGCTTTACAGAAACCGACAATCCTGACAAAACCGAAATCATCTTGAAGAATCTTATCGATCCGGCGCGATGGGGCAAGGCACATCACCTGTTGATTTGGCACGGCAGATCGTATTGCCGGGCGAAGAAACCATTGTGTTCGGAATGTCCAGTCTCCGAATTATGTCCAAAGAGGATTTAGCTCAGACAGTCAGTTTAGTTTGAATATGGCCAATAGATGTGATAACATAATGGATTATAAAACAGAATATCTGAACGATGAAAGGGACAGTAGAGTCCTCAGCAGGCAAAAGCGAGTCCGGGATGGTGGAAGCCGGGTCGGCAGCGGGGACGGGAAAATCACCCTGGAGTTTTTCAACCGAAAACGATGATGTGTGTAGGCTTGGACGGCTGATCCCCGGTACCGGATATGTGAGTGGACCCCTGGGTCCATGAGGGTGGTACCACGGAAGGAGCCTTTCGTCCCTTGGGATGAGAGCTCTTTTTTAGTTTAGACGGGTTCCGGCCAATCCTTTTGGAGATGGCGGCTGGCATACGAACAATTTGGTTAGGGGTGGAATAATGGCAAAAGGCAAGTACGATGAGACTATCAATCTGATGAAAACCGATTTCCCTATGAGGGCAAATCTGCCTACCCGGGAACCGGAAATCCTGAAATTCTGGGAGGAACTTGGGATATATGAAAGGGTCCAGGAGCAGAACCGGGGAGGAGAAAAATATATTCTCCACGATGGGCCTCCCTATGCTAACGGGCATATCCATCTGGGCCATGCGTTGAACAAGGTCTTGAAGGATATCATTATCAAGTTCTCTACGGCCAACGGACTCGATGCCCCCTATGTGCCTGGTTGGGATACTCACGGACTGCCTATTGAAAGGCAGGCTATCAAAGATCTTGGCATCGACCGAAACCGCATCGATGTGGTGGAGTTCAGACGTTATTGCCGAGATTACGCCCTGAAATTTGTCGACACCCAACGCCAGGAATTCAAGAGATTAGGGGTAAGAGGCGATTGGGAAAGGCCATACCTCACCTTGGAACCGGGGTTTGAGGCGGCTCAGATCGGGGTGTTCGGGGAGATGGCTCAGCAAGGGCACATCTACAAAGGCTTAAAAACTGTTTACTGGTGCTGCGATTGTGAGACAGCCCTGGCCGAAGCAGAAATCGAGTATGCCGACAAGCGGTCGGATTCGATTTATGTCAAGTTTCCAGTCAAGGACAGCCAAGGCTTGTTTCCGATTGAAGACGCATATGTGGTGATCTGGACCACGACTCCCTGGACGCTGCCAGCCAATACCGGTATTTCTGTGCATCCGGATTATGTCTATGGACTGGTCCTGGTTGGCGGAGAAAAGTATGTGGTGGCGGTCGATATGCTGGAAAAATTCGCTGCTGAACTAGGCTGGCCTGATTATCAGGTTCTCCAAAAATTTGCCGGCAGACAAATGGAGAGAGCAGTTTGCAGGCATCCGTTCATAGATCGCGATTCGTTGGTGGTATGCGGGGAACACGTGACCTTGGAGCAGGGCACCGGTTGTGTTCATACGGCCCCGGGCCATGGAGCAGATGACTTCGACATCGGCAGACTGTACGGGCTGCCGATAATCTCACCGGTGGACGGCAAGGGTGTATTCACTGATGAAGCGGGCAAGTTTGCTGGCAAATTCGTTTATGACGCCAATCCCCTGATTCTAAAGGAATTGGATGAACGGCATATGCTGATCAAAGCTGAAAGCATTAATCACCAGTATCCCCACTGTTGGCGTTGCAAGAGTCCCATAATATACCGGGCTACAGAGCAGTGGTTCGCTTCCATCGACAACTTCCGCCAGGATATTCTAAACAATATTGACCGGGTGGAATGGATCCCCGCCTGGGGCCGGGAACGGATCTACAACATGGTTCGCGACCGGGGTGATTGGTGTATTTCCCGCCAGAGGACATGGGGGGTGCCCATCCCAATTTTCTACTGCGATGGGTGCCGCAAGACCATAATCAGCCCGGAGACTATCGCTCACATCCAGGGAATCTTTGCCCGGGAGGGAAGCGAAGCTTGGTTTGCCCGTCCGGCCGGAGAATTGCTCCCTGCAAATTACGTCTGCCCAGATTGCGGCCATTCAGAATTCACCAAGGAAACCGACACCATGGATGTCTGGTTCGATTCGGGTTCGAGCCACCTGGCGGTATTGGAAAGCCGGCCTGAATTGCGTTGGCCCGCCGACCTATACCTGGAAGGCAGTGATCAGCACCGGGGATGGTTCAACTCTTCGATCACCACTTCGGTGGCCGTGAGGGGCACTGCTCCCTATCGCTCGGTTCTGACCCACGGTTTTGTTGTTGACGAACAGGGCCGCAAGCAGTCGAAGAGCATGGGAAATGTGGTGGATCCGCTGCAGATAACTCAGGATATGGGAGCTGACATTCTGCGCTTGTGGGTATCTTCGGTCGATTATCGCACCGATGTATCTGCATCCGACAACATTATGAAACAGCTGGCTGAGGCTTATCGCAAGATCCGTAATACCTGCCGCTTCCTGCTGGGTAATCTCTATGATTTTGATCCGGCCCATGATCGGGTAGATACGGATCAGATGAACGAACTGGACCGTTGGGCCCTGATGCGCCTGAATCGCTTGGTGACCAAGGTGACCGGGGCATACCGGGACTTCGAATTCCATTTGGTCTATCATTCGATTCACAACTTCTGTACGGTGGATATGAGTTCCATCTACCTGGACATAATCAAAGACCGTCTCTACACCAGCAGCCGGGAAAGCCAGGAGCGCCGGGCTGCCCAGACCGTCATGTACGATGTGATCCAAGCTTTGGTGAGGCTGCTTTCTCCGGTGTTGGCATTTACCAGTGAAGAGATCTGGCAGCATCTCAGGCGGGAGGTGGATCCCGTCAGCATCCAGCTGGCAGGTTGGCCGGAAGCCGATGATACTATTCTAAACGAGGAGATGGAAGCCAAATGGGAGCGCATCCTCCAGGTCAGAGAAGTGGTATCCAAGGCGCTGGAGGAAGCCCGAAGGAACAAGGTCATTGGACATTCCTTGGGCGCCAGCATAACCCTGGCTGTGGATGTGTCGACCTACGGGGACTTGAATTCGATTCCTTACCTTGATAAAATTTTTATAGTTTCCGATGTTTTACTGGTAGACCAGAACCAGGCTGAATCAGACTTTGTAGCCTTGGAGGATGTGCCTGGAGTCAAGGTGCGAGTAACGGCCGCCACTGGAGAAAAATGCGAACGATGCTGGGTTTTAAGCCCCACAGTAGGGGAGGATACCACCCATACTACCTTGTGTCATCGGTGTCTGGAAGTAGTCCGGCAACAGCCGGTTTAGATTGAATTCCGTACCGTAGGGTATTATCGGCAGGAGGAGAGCATATTGCAGACAGAAGGACATCGCTTGATCATCACCGTCATCGGCAAGGATAGGATTGGCATTATCGCTGCTATTTCCAATATATTGGCCGATGCGGCGATTAATATTCTGGATATCAACCAGACCATCATGCAGGGAATTTTCACAATGGTAATGATAGTAGATGCCAGCGAGAGCTCCAGGGACGTGGCGGAACTGAGCGGGATCCTGGCTGATAAGGGTCAGGAATTAGGGATAATCATTACTACGCAGCACGAAGACCTGTTCCGCTTCATGCATCGAGTCTGATGCGGGTAGCAGGAGCGGCCGTTGCGAAAAACGATGGATAGACAATGAGAGGTTCAGAGAATCGCCCAACGGCGATTCTTTGCTCCTCTGGGTTCGAAAAATCATATCCTTAAGAAATGCGAGGTGAGGACATGAAAATATCACTGGCCCCTTCAGAAATTATTGAGACGGTAAACATGCTGCAGCTTCAAAACTTGGATGTTCGAACTATAACCATGGGCATCAGCCTGCGTTCCTGCCGCCGGGATACTGCTCTGAAAACAAGTCAGGCAATATATGACCTGATAACTGTTCGTGCGGGGCAACTGGTTAAAACCGGTGAGGATATAGAGAAAGAATATGGGGTACCAATCATCAACAAGAGGATCTCCATAACCCCCATGGCTATCGTGGCTGACGGCTTCAGCGAAGATGAGATGGTGGAGATGGGCCACTGCCTGGACCGGGCTGCCCGGGAAGTCGGCGTCAATTTCATCGGGGGTTTCAGCGCGCTTGTACATAAAGGGATGACTTGCGGGGATCTGGCCTTGAT
>CAZDND010000064.1:0-9685 GCA_964506825.1 uncultured Syntrophothermus sp. | reverse complement strand
ATGGGCATATATCCTCACCAACTGCTCCTTAAGCTGATGAACATTAAGATTGGTAGTATCAATAATTATATCCGCCCGGCCGCGCAGTTCTCCCAATATCTGAATCTCCCGTTTAATAGCATCGGGAATGCTCTTTTCAAAGGTGAGCGGATGGCGGCGCCTTGATTCCTTGTAACGACGAATCAGGAGCTCTTCGCTGGCTTCCAAAAACAGAATCGAATGCCGGATTCCCTCGTTTTCCAGTCCATCCAGAGTTGACATCAGATCCTTGAAAAATTCGCCCCCCCTGACATCAACCACAAAGGCGATCCTCTTGACGCCCTTGGACTGTCTGCTCAACTCCGTAAATTTAGGTATTAGTGCCGGGGGAAGATTGTCCACGCAAAAATATCCCAAGTCCTCCAGACAGTCGGCAGCCTGTGTCTTGCCGGCTCCTGATAGGCCGGTGATTATCACCACTACAGTTTTTCCGTCTTCAGCATCCATCCTTCTTCCACCCCCAAACCATCATTCGGAATCTTCACCGGGCCGGACCCGATGGACCCTATCATTCAGGCGTTGTCCCTTGTCCCTTCCGGCCGCTCCAGTTATGGATGTTTACCCGTTCATGGCAGCGGTAGTTTACTATATGGTCATTTGTTTATCATCATTCTAGAATAAGCCAGGCACCCCATCAACCCTGCGCGATATCCGAGTCTCGATGGCAGGATCTCCAGCTTATCGGTCAAATGTTTGAATGCCCGCCGGTCGACCACTTCCCGGACAGCCGCCAAAAGTCCTGGATGGTTGGCCATCCCTCCCCCGACGACTATCGTCTGGGGATTGAAGAGATTGACAAGATTGGCAATGCCGATTCCCAGATAACCCAGGGCCTGGTCCATTATGCGGCAGGCTTCCGCATCCCCGGCCACGGCCATTTCGCTGACCATCCGGCCGTCGATCTCCCGATTCTGGCGTCGAGCCTCCTCCGCAATGACCAGGCATTCTCCCCGGTCCACACCCTCGCGGGCCCGAGCCGCCACCGCTTTGCCGGAGGCCAGGGCCTCCAGGCATCCATAATTTCCACAGCCGCAAATCGGTCCGTCAGGCAGGATCGTCATATGGCCAAATTCACCGGCTCCACCATCGGCTCCCCGGTAGATCTGGTCATCGATGATAATTCCGCCGCCCACACCCGTGCTGACTGTCACATAGAGCATGACAGAATACAAGCCTGGATAGCCAAAACGGCACTCGCCCAGAGCTGCCAGATTGGCATCATTCTCGACCCATACCGGAACTCCCAGTCTTTGCCCCAGAGCCTGCCCCAAGGGTGCAGCCTTCCACCCCAGGTTGGGGGCTTCGTAGACCACGCCTGTCCGGCAGTCCAGCGGCCCCGGGGACGCCACCGCAAGCCCCTTCAGCCACCATTCCCCCTGACGTTGATCCATCAATCCTTCAACGCTCTGGGCCATTTTCTCAACCACCGCCCCAAAACCTTGTTCCGGGAAGGTTGCCGCTATTTTTTCTTCCAGCAGTGATCCTTCCTCTGAGAAAAGACCGGTCAGGATTTTGGTTCCCCCCAGATCGATCCCTGCAATTATCTCTTTTTTCATATCGCCGTCAACACCCATCGTTCCAATGCCTGGGCCACCCCTTCATCATCATTGCTGGCGGTCAAATGGTCGGCAAATCCCTTTACTTCCGGGGGCGCATTAGCGACCACCACCGCGGTACCAGCAAACTTAAGCATTTCGATGTCATTATAGCTGTCCCCAATAGCCATTACATCGCGGCGGTCAATCCCATAATATTCGCTGACCGCCAGCAGGCCCTGGCCCTTGGTGGACCTGCAGTTCAAAATTTCCAAATAATTGGGTTTGGACCGGGTTATGTACAGTTGATTATCATACCGGCCCTTGAAAGTCTGTTCCATTCGCTGCAACTCTGGCAAATCATCGCTGATAATAAGCACCTTGGTTGGTTCTCGCTGCTTCAGCAGGTCCCTCAATGCCGGTTGGATAACCGGGGATACCCCCGCTAAGCGCGCATAAGCCTCGCCCTCGGTCGTCAATCGTTCCATATAGGCCTGATAGTGATAGCCAGCCTCTCGGGCCAGCTGCGATACCTCCCAGGCCAGCTGTGACGAAACCGTGCAATGGATAAGTGGCTCCTCCGAAACTGCGAATCGGATCATAGCTCCCTGATAGGTGATCAAGGGCACATCCATTCCCATCCGGAGAGCATAGGGCCGGGCTGATCTGAACATTCTTCCGGTCGCCAGGGTTACCAACACCCCCTGTTCATTTACCCTACGCAGCACATCCATGGTCGCTTCCGACACCCTTAGGCAGGAATCCAGCAGGGTGTCATCCAAATCAATCGCTACCAATTTTATAGCCATGTATACTCCCTGAAGCGGCAGAGGGACGGTCATCCCAATCCCTTCGAAACGAAGGGGAATCGCCGTCCCCGTGCCACAGGCGTCTTTATTTGTCTTTGATCAACATGCTGATAATGGAACTGATGATCGTCATCACCAATGCCGACAGGACCGCCACCCAGAAACCTGTGAAGTCGAACCCCTTGACAACCCCGCTGGTCATCCACAGCATAAATCCATTGATAACCAGAGTAAACAGCCCCAGGGTTATAATATTGATGGGCAGCGTGAGCAATATGATTACTGGCCGAATAATGGCGTTGATAATACCCAGCACTACCGACCCGACAATGGCTCCTGGGATGGTCAGTTCAAAACCGTTGATGAGATAAGCCGTTAATATCAGTCCGACAACATTGAGTCCCCATCTGATCCATAATCTCTGCAACTTAAGCCCTCCTTTCAATCCTCTGCCCACATTCTAGCAGAAGTACATTCCCCTGCTCCACATACATTCAGCCCTCTATGCCAATCTTCAGAGCATCCCCCAAGTAAGCGGTGACCTGAGCCTGGTAGCTTTCCCGCTCCGATGCATAACTGCTGCGTCCCATCATGGCATAGGTCATGCGCTTGCCCTCCTCTACCCCGGGCTGGTCAAAGGGATTAATACCGTACAATCTTCCACAATAGACGGTCAAGGCCTGATAAAAATAAAAAAGAGCCCCCAGCGATTGCGCCGAATAATCCCGAGCGGTTACCCGGTAGCAAGGATGCCCCTCCTTGAACAGACTAATCTCCGTCGCTGTCTGCTGGATCAGCAGCTGCTGGTGCATGGACTTGCCGGCGAAATATGCATACTCATCTTCGTTGGGGAATGCGCTGGGGATGCTGATTTCGCTGGAGGTTTCAATGTTAACGAAGCCAAATATCTTATCCAGCGGGCCTTCCTTAAAGAGCTGCAGGGTTGAATGCTGATCGGTCGCCCCCAAAGCATTCAGGGGGGTTGTCCCGGTCCTCACCACATCGCCGCTCAGGGAATGCTTTTTCCCCAGACTCTCTGCCCACAACTGCATGAACCACAGGCCAAAATCAAAGAGCCCGCTGCTGTAATTGAACAATACGTGGATCGATTTTCCGTAAGATGCCAGCTCATGCAAGCAGTTGCCCAGCAGGAATACCGGATTCTCCCGGGCCGGACTAGCCAACAAATTCTGTCGGACCGCAGCCGCTCCTGCCAGCAGCTCTTCAGCATCTATGCCTATGATCTCTGCTGGGATAAATCCCACGCAGGACAGCACCGAATACCTGCCACCCAATTCAGGGGGAGTAAAAAATAACTGACATCCCAACTCACCGGCGATGCGGTTGATCCCGTTATCCAGACGATCGCAGATGATGGTAATGTCACGGGGATCTCCCCCTGCCTGCCGATAGCGATGGAAGAAATAGATGAAATTGGCCGCAGATTCCGCCGTAGATCCGGATTTGCTTATGTATATCAGCGCAGTACGGCCAAAATCAATAGTTGCTTCCAACCGTTCCACCAGCACCGGGTCCAGATTATCATGGATAAATATTCGCGGCTGGGCTGACAGGTTGTAATACGGGCCTTTGAGAAATTGAACAATGGCCCTGGTCCCCATGGATGACCCGCCCATACCGATAAGAAGCACATTGTCGAACCGATGGCGAATATCCCTGGCCCAGTCCTTGATCCTGGGGATCTCCCCGCTTTCGGTAAAAGCAATGGTCAGGGGATATCTGTCACCGGACAGGGCATCACGAAATTCCTGGAATTTACTCTCATTGTCAGCGATGTTTTTCTCGAAACGAGACCGGGAAACAAAGCCAGGCTCCTCCTGCGGTTTCAACAGATGTCCGATATCGACCGTCAATATATCCGCCAAACAAATCGCTCCTTCCAGATTTCTTCCCTGATCTCAGCATATCACTCCCTCCATGCCACGGCTATCGGATTAAGCTGAGTCTCTGCCTCAGTTTTCGAATCAAAGGCCAGGGCGAGGCGCGGGGACGGTTCTTTTGCCTCGGTCAACCGAGGCAAAAGAACCGTCCCCGCGCCTCGTCCCCTTGCCTCGAACCGTCACCGCGCCTCAATTTTCGGAGTGAAAGAAATCATAAACGGCTTGGGCAGCCGCTCGGTTCATACCGGCTACCCCAGCCAGCTCATCCAGGCTGGCCCGTTTGATATTATCGATACTGCCCATGGCCTGCAGCAGCTCCTGGCGCCGGCGCTCTCCGATCCCGGGGATGTGGTCCAGAACCGAGACCAGTGAACGCTTCCGAATGCGCTGGCGATTGTGCTCGATCGCAAAGCGATGCGCCTCGTCACGGATACGCTGCAGCAAGCGCAGAACCTCACTGGAGCGGGGCCAACGGATTCCCTGGCCCACACCCGGCCGGAATATCTCCTCATGTTTCTTGGCCAGGCCTATGACCGGGATGTCTATGTCCAGCTCCCCCAGGACCCCGGCCGCCACGTTGACCTGCCCCAGACCCCCATCGACCATGATTAAATCCGGCAGGGGCAGGAATGACTTCTGCCCGTCCATACCGGCCTGGAGACGCCTCCGCAGTACGTTGGCCATAGCCTCAAAATCATTGTTTTTTTCTTCCAATTTAAAGCGGCGGTACGATTTGCTTTCCCGCTGCCCATCCTGGAATACCACCATTGAACCAACCGTGCCTTCTCCCCCCAGATGAGAGATGTCAAAGCATTCGATCCTGGCCGGTATGACCTCCAGGTCCAGCAAACGCCCCAATTCCATCAGGATCTTGCGATGGCTGTCCTCCCGCCGCAATTCTTCTTCCCATAACAGCACAGCATTTTCCCGTACCATTTCAAAAAGCTTCTTTTTTTCACCCCGCTGGGGCATTTTGATGGCTACCGCCGCCCGTCTCTTTTCCCGCAGCCATAATTCCAGAAGACCCTCATCCTCAATCTGCGCCCCCACCAGAATCTCGGAGGGAATGTCAGGATTATCCTGATAATACTGGCGCATAAAATAAGAAAGGACTTCTCCCTCCCCCTGAGCCAACATGGCCTGCAATCGATAGGACTCTTTCTTGACGACCTTGCCGCCACGGATGCCAAATACTGTCATCAGTCGCTGCCTCTCAGTGCCGGCTACTGCCATTAAATCCACATTTAATGGCGATAGCGAAACCACCTTCTGACCTTCGCTCATGAGTCGTATAGCTTCCAAGGTATCCCTCAACCGGGCCGCCCGTTCAAATTCCAGGTCCTGTGATGCCTGCTGCATGTCGTTTTCAATCCTGCGGACCAGCTCCCCGAAGTTACCCTCCAGAAAAGTCACGATCTGATCAATCTGGGCACCATACGCTTCACGATCCACAGCTCCGGTACAAGGGGCCAAACACAACCCGAGATCACGGTTCAGGCAGGGGCGTTTCCCCACCCTAAAATCCTTACAGGTCCGCAGCAGAAATATGTCCCGCAGGATCTGGAGAATCTCCCTAATCGCTGCAGCATCCGTATAGGGTCCAAAATAGCGGGATTTATCCCGGTGTTTTTCACGGGTCATCAAAATCCGAGGGTATTCCTCCTGCAGAGTCACCTTAATGTAGGGATAGCTCTTGTCGTCACGCAGCAGAATATTGTAATGGGGATGGTAGGATTTTATCAGGTTAGACTCCAGCACCAGGGCTTCAACTTCGCCGGAGGTAACCACATAATCAAAATCGGTCACCCGCGACATCATAGCCCGAACCTTGGGATCCAGCTTCTCCGGCGCTTGAAAATAGCTCCGCAGGCGATTGCGCAGGATTCTGGCTTTGCCTGCGTAGATAACCTCACCGTTCAGATTCTTGAACAAATAGACTCCCGGCATCTGCGGTACCAGCCGCAGGCGCTCCCTAAGTTGGCTCAGTTTTCCTTGGCTATTGTCATCAGCCGCAGCTTTGATCAATTTTTTCCTCAGCCTCCCGATTAACGTTGGGGTGCGGTGGCGTCAGCAGATCTCGCAGAAACTTTCCGGTATGAGAATCATCCACCCGGCAAATATCTTCCGGCGTTCCCCGGCCCACCAGATAGCCTCCGGCGTCGCCGCCTTCGGGTCCCAGATCAATCAAATAGTCCGCCGCCTTGATCACATCCAGGTTATGCTCGATCATTAATACCGTATTGCCGCCATCAACCAGGCGGTTCAATACTTCCAGTAGCTGGCGCACGTCCTCCTTATGAAGGCCAGTGGTCGGTTCATCCAGAATGTACAGGGTCTTCCCAGTCGCCCTTTTGGACAGTTCCGTGGCCAGCTTGACCCTTTGCGCTTCCCCACCGGACAGGGTCGGTGCCGGCTGCCCCAGGGTAATGTAACCCAAGCCTACATCCTCCAGCACCTGCAAACGGCGGTGAATCCTGGAGACCGGAGCAAAGAATTGCGCGGCTTCACTAACGGTCATCGCCAGGATCTCTGCTATATTCTTGTCTTTATACCTAACCTCCAGGGTCTCGCGGTTAAATCTTGAACCTTTGCATACCTCACAAGGGATATAAACATCGGGAAGAAAATGCATTTCGATTTTAATAATGCCGTCTCCTGAACAGGCCTCGCAGCGCCCTCCCCGGACGTTAAAACTGAACCTGCCGGGCTTATAGCCGCGCATCCTGGATTCGGGAGTTCCTGACAGCAGCTCGCGAATACCATCCATGGCCCCGGTATAGGTAGCCGGATTTGAGCGCGGCGTTCTTCCGATGGGTGATTGGTCGATATTAACCACCTTGTCTATCTGGTGCATACCCTCTATCGCTCCGTGTTCGCCGGGGCGCATCCGGCTGCCGTGCAGCTTCTGCATCAGGCGGGGATAGATGATGTCTTCCACCAAAGTGCTCTTGCCCGAACCTGAAACCCCGGTGACACAGGTCATGGTCCCCAGGGGAATATCCACATCGATATCCTTGAGGTTGTGATGGCGGGCACCCTTGATCTTAAGATAACTTCGATTCCCTTTTCGCCTGCGGGTCGGGGTGGGAATCTCCCGCCGGCCCGATAGATATTGCCCGGTCAGACTCTCCTCCGAATCCATTATGTCCTGCAGGGTCCCCTGGGCTACCACTCTGCCCCCTCGGACCCCGGCCCCCGGCCCGATGTCCAGGATATGATCAGCCCGGCGCATGGTATCCTCGTCGTGTTCCACCACGATTACCGTGTTGCCAATGTCTCTCAGTCGCTCCAGGGTGGACAGTAGCCGGTTGTTGTCCCGGGGATGCAGCCCCACACTCGGTTCGTCGAGAACATATAAAACCCCCACCAAACCCGACCCCACCTGGGTAGCCAAACGAATACGCTGGGCTTCTCCCCCGGAAAGTGAGCCGGCCGCCCGGTCCAGGGTCAGGTACTCCAGCCCCACATTGGCCAGAAAGGTCAAGCGCTCCCGGATCTCCTTGATCACCTGCCGGGCAATATGATTTTCTCTCTCGGTAAAATCTATAGTATCCAGGGCTTCCAACATCTCGGTCACCGACTTGCGGGTAAAGGAGCTGATCGACTCGCCGCCCACCAACACCCATAGGACTTCCTTTTTCAAGCGTGCCCCCTCACATAGGGGACAGACACTGGAGGTCATGAATTTTTCCATTTCATCCCGCACGGCTTCAGAAGTCGTCTCCTTGTGGCGGCGCGAAAGGTTATTGACTACGCCCTCAAAATTGGCTGCATAGGTTTGTGGCAATCCCTGGTGGTTAACAAAGTTGATCGACAGCCTTTCGCCTCCGTTGCCATAAAGGATCAGCTTTTGATGCCGCTTGCTTAGCTTGCCCACCGGTTTATCCCTTGGGATCTGATACTTGTCCGTCAGCGCCTGCAATAAAGTAAAATAATAGCCCGAAAAATTGCGGGACCAAGGAATGATAGCCCCTTCGTCGATAGTCATCTCCATATCCACCACCAGCGCCGGGTCAATCTCGTGCTTTAAGCCCAGACCGTCGCAGCCGGGGCAGGCGCCATAGGGAGAGTTAAAGGAAAAAATTCGCGGATTGATTTCCGGCAGGCTGAATCCGCACACCGGGCAAGCGAACTTCTCACTGTAGACGACATCCTCGTTCCCATTCTCGTTCATATACTGAATAATAGCCTGACCATCAGCCATTTCAAAAGACATTTCCAGGGCTTCCGCCAGCCGTCCTCTGATGTCAGCGTTGAGGACCAGGCGGTCTACTACCGCCAATATATCGTGCTTGCGGTTCTTGTCCAGGGTGATCTCCTCATCCGAGGTATATTCAGCCCCGTCCGCCACCACCCTCACAAAACCGCTCTTGAACAGGTCCTGCAGCAATTTATGGTGTTCGCCCTTCTTGCCGCGCACCACTGGCGCCAACACTTTGAATCGGCTGCCGGTCGGGCGCTGCATCACCAGGTCCACGATCTGATCCACCGTCTGGCGGGCAATCGGCAGATGGCAATCCGGACAGTGGGGTCGTCCCACCCGGGCATAGAGGAGCCGCAGATAATCATATACCTCAGTCACGGTACCTACTGTGGAACGGGGATTGTTGGAGGCCGCTTTTTGATCGATGGCAATGGAGGGAGATAGTCCCTCGATATAATCCACGTCCGGCTTCTCCATCTGCCCCAGAAACTGGCGGGCATAGGTGGATAGTGATTCGACATAGCGTCGCTGCCCCTCCGCATAGATGGTATCGAAGGCGAGACTGGATTTGCCCGATCCTGATACCCCGGTAAAAACCACCAGCTGATCCCGGGGAATAGTAACATCGATATTTCTTAGATTATGCTCCCGGGCCCCTTTGATAACAATTGAATTCTTCATATCATACGGATCTTCTGATAATCCGTTTCTCCCCACTTTCCTAATAAGCTTGACCTTGCCATTTTAATGATTTCTATCGTGGGCGGCCTGACTTGCGGTGGTCAGCCCGCGAAGCTCGAGCCGGTTTTTTCGTCATTATTTCCTTGATGGTATCGCGCAGGCGGGCTGCTTTTTCAAAATCCAGAGCTTCAGCAGCTTGGCGCATATCCTTCTCCAATTCCGCTACCATCCGTCGTTTCTCATCGGTCGGTAAATCCTCAAAAAATGGATTGTAACCCGAAACCTCCTCGGCCACGGTAGCCTCCACCCGATCGCGTATGCTTTTTTCCACCGACCGGGGGGTTATTTCGTTTTTCAGATTATACGCCATCTGGGTTTGCCGACGTCGTTCCGTCTCCTCGATAGCCATCTTCATGGAGGGGGTTTCCCGGTCAGCGTACATTATTACCCGGCCCTCCAGGTGGCGCGCCGCCCGTCCCACCGCCGCTGGTGCTGCCACCGGTTGCGCCGCCGGTG
>CAZDND010000063.1:9659-10012 GCA_964506825.1 uncultured Syntrophothermus sp. | reverse complement strand
GGTCGAGACCGAAAAACTCATGGAACGCGCCATGAAAATGGCCCATAAAATCGCCTCCATGCCTCCAGTCGCTGTATACATGGCTAAAAAAGGCATCAACCTGGCTGTGGAAAGCAGTAGGAGAACTGGTCTGCTTTTCGAAGGAGTTCAGTCGGTATATTGCTGCGGCACTGATGACATGAAGGAAGCTGTCGGCGCATTTTTTGAAAAGAGAAAACCCGAATTCAAGGGTCGTTGATCCTGTCCAGGAAGTCCCATCGGCCATAATCACCCAACACGAAAAAAAGGCGGGACTGCTCCCGCCTTTTTTTGTTTTATATCATTCCGTTTATCCAAACAACATAACCTTGGAT
>CAZDND010000063.1:3468-9649 GCA_964506825.1 uncultured Syntrophothermus sp. | reverse complement strand
TCAAAGGTCGTTGATCCTGTCTCGAAATTCCCATGGGCTATAATCAACAAACGCGATTAAATGGCGGGACTGATCCCTCTCTTTAATCGCGTTTTACATCGTTTAGTTTATCCAAACAACATCACCCTGCCATATGGTGGGATCAGGTCACCCCATCCGTTCGCCAGTACTGGCCTGCTTTTTCCTCGACCCATCCCAAATTCACCAGCCTTCTGAGATGAGTGTGTACGTGAACCCGCTCAAACATGCGCTGAATAAATTCCGCCGGTTGATATCCATAGAGAAATTTCTGATCGGTAATCTCTTCTGCAGTATGAGGTTGACGCAGATATTTAAGCAGACGCTCCTCCCTTTCATAGATCACAGACAAGTACATGTCGAAAAGCTCATCGATGTTTTCTTGGATGATGGAGCGATGAGCAGATATCACCACCTGGGGTTTCAGATCCTTGAGCTTTTTTATGGTAGTAATAAAATCATCCACATCACTGGTGACATTGCCGTACCATGGTCCGGTCCGGGTGAGGGCCACATCAGCTGCAAACAATACCTTTTCCTTGGCCATCCAAAATGCATAATGACCTTTCGTATGTCCTGGTGCGTGCACAGCCTCAACGATGGTATCCCCCAAATTCCAGATTTGCCCATCGGTAAAGCAGTAATCGGCTTTATACTCCCGCCAATCAAAAGTCTTGAAGATCCAATCCTGAACATGCTGCCCGTTAAACTCCTGAAAACCATACCAGTCAATATATGCCTGTCGGGAACTTATACCCGGTTCGTCCTCCAGGGGAACCCATAGTTGGGCTCGGGGGAAGAGATAATTGAACATTACATGATCTTCGTGGAAATGGGAATTGACCAGGTAATCCACCGGCAGCTTCGCTACTACCGGGACATTTTTCGGGCCAAAACCGGTGTCAACCAGCATAACCCGCTCATCTTCTATCAACAGAGAATTAGCTACCAGCAAACCCTCCTGGGGAGAAGCCTTAACCATCTTGATATGATTGGTGATGGGAATAATCATCGCTTTCCTCCATAATAAAACACTCCATCTATGGCTGCCCATCCACGGAGTGCACATACCGGAACCCGCTGCCGATTTAAGTGGCAAAAATACCAGGCTTTATTGATCCAGGACTCTCCTGAGAAATTCCCGGGTACGTGCATTGGACGGATTGTTAAAGATGATTTCGGGAATGTCGTCTTCCACGATAACCCCGGCATCCATGAAAACCACCCGGTTGGCCACATCACGGGCAAAGCCCATTTCGTGCGTAACTACCATCATGGTCAACCCACTCTGGGCCAAGTTCTTCATAACCTTGAGCACCTCACCCACCAATTCGGGATCGAGTGCGCTGGTCGGTTCGTCAAACAGCAGCGCTTCAGGCTCCATGGACAATGCCCGAGCAATCGCCACACGTTGTTTTTGTCCCCCGGATATCTGGTTGGGCTTAGCTTTTATGAACTGAGACATGCCCACCAGTTCCAAGTATTCCATGGCGGTTTTTCTGGCAGATTCTTTGTCTTTTTTGAGCACCTTGACCTGCCCAACAATGCAATTGTCAAGCACATTGAGATTATTGAACAAATTGAACTGCTGAAATACCATTCCCATTTTGGCCCTGTACACCGCATTGGTCATCTCTTGCTCCAGGATGTTCACCCCGTGGTACAGGATCTCTCCGCTGGTAGGGTATTCGAGCAGGTTCAGGCAGCGGAGCAGTGTTGATTTGCCGGATCCGCTGGCTCCGATAATACATACCACTTCGCCTTTGCTGACGGCAAAGTTTATATCTTTCAGCACTTCATTGGCACCGAAATTTTTTCGTAGATGCCTGATTTGAATGATCTCGTCCATTATCTTACTCCCTGGTCACAATCCTGATTTCTGCTTCGGGAACTGTCTGCGAACCGTGAATGGTATATACCGAAGGACCGTCCAACTTGATTTCGAAATATCTCAGGATCCTGGTAACCGTAAAAGTCATAATAAAATAAATGATACAGGTAATCAAAAATACCTGAAAGAATCTGAAGTTGACCCCGGCTGCCGACTTGGACATGAAGAACAGTTCGGTGACCGATATGACGCTTAAAACCGAGGTGTCTTTAATATTGATAACAAATTCGTTGCTGGTGGCTGGCAAGATGTTGCGAATCGCCTGGGGCAGAACGATGTTGGCCATGGTCTGAAAGTGGGTCATGCCGATGGAATGGGCGGCTTCAAACTGGCCCTTGTCCACTGACAGTATGCCGCCGCGCACGATCTCAGCCATATAGGCGCCGGTATTTATCGACACGATAAATACCCCCGCTGAAATCGGGGCCAGATGAATATTATATACCCAGGCAGCGCCATAAAAAATGACCATGGCTTGTACGATCATCGGAGTACCACGAAAAATCTCAATATAGCACAACAGCAGGAAATTGACGATCTTTAAACCGATCCTGCCTGGCAAGGTGGTGTTTTGATCGATGGGAATCGTCCTGATCACACCGATCAAAATGCCGATTGCAAACCCTATAATAGTCCCGGTCAAAGCAATAAAAAGAGTATTTCTGGCCCCTAATAAGAATAGGGGCCAGTTGGACTGCAATATGTAGTAAACCCACTGGAAAAAAGAACTATCCGCAGACATTATAATTAACTCCCCTGTATAATTGCTGGGTTTATTGGGCTGATGGCTGATTCTTGATAGCGGAATCCATCATTTCTACTCTCTGATCCTCAGATATGCCGGCCAGGATCTGGTTTACCTGGGCAACATCCAGGTTCCCTTTCTTGAAGCCCACAGCGATGGCCACATCATCATCAGAAGCGACAAATCCCTTGTCTGCAGCAAAATCAACCATGGCAAAGTTGGGGTTGGAAGCCGAGGCGGACACTCCTTCAGGTCTTTCAGATACATACCCGTCGATAATGCCGGATTCAAGGGCTACCCGCATTGCCGGGAAGTCATCCATGGCAGTCTGTTTCAATACCCCGTTGATCTGGTCTATAACCGAATAGTGGAAGGTGTTTAACTGAGCTGTTATCTTAGCTCCGGAAAAATCCTGAATACTAGTGGCGTTCTCGAAGGCTGAGCCTTTCTTGACCACCATCACCAGATTGGACTTATAGTAGTGATCCGAAAAGTCGATGGTCATCTTGCGTTCGGCCGTCGGAGACATACCCGCGATGATGGCATCGATGCTTCCCGATTGGACTGCTGGAGGCAGACCATCCCATGATGTCTTGACGATGACCAGGTCTCTTCCCAACCCTTCAGCGATAGTTTTAGCGATTTCCACGTCATAACCGCCCGCAAACTGGTTGCTGCCTTCAATCGGTACCGCTCCGTTGCTGTCATCAGCCTGCGTCCAGTTGAAGGGTGCGTATCCGCATTCCATTCCCACTTTGAAGGTTTTGGCTTGTTCCGCTTGTTGTGCTTCGTCACTCGTTCCGCAGCCGGTGGCCGTTATGAGCAATCCCAATGCCAGAACTGCACATAAAGCCAGAGTCAAAATCCTCTTCATTAAAACAATCCCCTCCGCTTTCTAATTATTTGGTTTCGTCCCCTGCATTCGGGCCGCCGTCCGTTCCTGCTGATAGGCTTACAGTCGCAGACAAATAGACCCGTAAATGCCACTTCATAATAGTAACATAAAATCTCTATTATTGACTTTTCATTGCCCTTATTCCTATTTGGATTTCAACTCGATCCAGGTTGCCTTGGCTTGAGCATATAATTGTCCGGTGTTCGAAAAAAGCGCTGTCCCTACCCAAAGTTTGCGACCTTCTTCACCGATTTTCCAACCCATCACAATACAAGGGTCCCCGGCCTTCATCCTGGAGAATATTTGCACCGCCAGCTTGCCCAGGACAATGGTGCGCGTCCTTTCCGAAAAAGCCGTCCAGGCGCCAGGGCAATCCAAGGCCGCCCATATAATCTCGTCTCTGACCATCCCCTGGTTATCGGTCAAAGTATCATCGGGTATCCACTGGGTGCACACGAAGCTTTCCCCGGGTACCTGCCCGGCAAATATCCTGAGCCCGTCACGCTCCGTCCGTTGAGGTCCGCAGACAAAACATGTTGGGAAACTGTGTTTTTCAAAGATTTCTGACCGGGCGACAGCACTCCCAGCCTGAGCAGCTGTGGGTGGCTCCGGCACTTCGATTTCAACTGGTCCGGCTTCGCCTCTGGCAACCACCACCTCGCCATCTGACAAAATCCATTGTTCCCCCACCTTACTAACCGCTAAGGGCCTCTCCAGAGGAGGGGGGCTGACCAGCGTGATTTCTGATGGATTTCCCACATATTTGGCCAGCATTCCACAGGTATAACCCCCGTTGCCTGAATCTGGGGGTCCGCAGAATCGGTGATCGATGATAATTTGATTGTTCATATGCCCTCCATGCTATCTAATAGTTTGTTTTGTCTCCCTATATGACTGTCCGGTTGGAGCAGGTTGCTCAGCGCCATGAACTCAATCGATTGTCGATCAGATCTATAGCTGTAAACAAACAAAACCCCATGAAGCTGAGCACGACTATCCCTGCGTACATGTCCAGGTAATTGACCCGCAGCCAGGCATCCATAATAAAATAACCCATTCCGTACTCGGTCCCAAAGGTCTCCGTGAAAAACAAGATCGATACTGCGGTTCCCAGGGCTAACCGGGTTGCGGTCAAAACCTCAGACAAAGAAGCGGGAAAAATAATCTCCCTGAATACCTGGACCCTGCTGGCTCCCAGAGATTGGAGGGAACGAAACATCTCTCCGGGAATACTAAGCACCGCATCCCGGGATGTGATGATGATCTGAAACACAACGATCATTACGATCATGATTAGTTTGGAAACCTCTCCCAGACCAAACAGCAACATTACTATGGGCAGCAGCGCCAGCTTGGGAACCGGGTAGGTGAAGTACACCAGCGGGGAAAGAAGCCGGTTCGCGGTTTCAGAAGTTCCCATCAAGTATCCCAGGGGAACCCCGATCAGGATCGATATCATAATTCCCCCGACAATTCTTGTCAGGCTGTACCAGGCATGGACATCCATTCGATCGGTAAATATCTCCGCAATATTGACAAACACCGCCCAAGGGGAAGGCACGATGGGCATTCTCACCAACCATGCCACCATCATCCAGAGAACCACTACAACCACCAGACCATAGAATGCCCCTTGGTAACTCTCCTTTGAACCCACCAAAATCATCCTTTGTTTAACAGACTGCGCAAATGCATCGAAGTATCATGATATGAATCACAGAATCGCAGGTTATCCTGTTGAAAGCAGGGATTATCAATGATCTCGATAATTCTCCCGGGTGACGGTGAAAAGACCGCTATTTTCCGACCCAGGTAAAGGGCCTCATCCACACTATGGGTAATGAAGACTGTGGTAACATTGTTCTGATTCCATATCTCCAAAAAAAGTTCCTGCATCTCTTCCCGGGTAATCGCATCCAGGGCCGAAAAAGGCTCATCCATCAATAACAGATCAGGTTTCAACATAAAAGCTCTGGCGATGGCAACCCGCTGTTGTTGCCCCCCGCTCAATTCCTTGGGATATCTGAGTAACAGATCATCTATTCCCAGTTGCTTCAATAGGTCATGGCAATAATCCTCTGGCACGGTTTGATGCTTGATCTTCAATCCCAGCATCACATTCTGGTGGACGTTTTTCCAAGGCAGCAAACCATAGTTTTGCAGAATCAACCCGATACGCTGAGTCTTTGGATCTATCGGCCTGCCATCAATCAGCACACTGCCTTCAAAATCGGTAGTAATTCCCGACAAAACATACAGCAAGGTCGATTTTCCGCAGCCTGAAGGACCAATAAAGGTATAGATCCCCCCTTTATCGATGTCGATGCTGACTTTATCGAGAGCCAAAACCTCGCCGCTGTTGGTCGAATATGTGACGGACAGATTCTTTACCGCAATCATTCAGACTACCTCAAGATTTCGTTGTTCACCAGGTCTTGATACACATAGTTCCCTTTAATCAAGCTTTTCGCCTGCATCCACTCAACCACATCGGTCACAATGCTCTCATCCGGGGCCGCCGCCTTTTGATAGGCTGGCAACTCGGGGTTAGCTGCTGCACCGGCAGGGAATCCCTGAGTTTCCACTATGTAGTCAATATAATTCTCCGGCGGTTCCGTCTGCAAGTAATCCA
>CAZDND010000063.1:1086-3458 GCA_964506825.1 uncultured Syntrophothermus sp. | reverse complement strand
CTTTGGGCTGTAAAAGCGATTACCCCAGGCTTTTCAGCCATCTCCCTGGTGCTTATCAGGACCCTGCTGCCGTTGGTAATCGCCAGCCCGGCCAGAGGTTCAGGCAATACTGCCGCATCAACCTTATTACCCTGCAGCATTTCCAGGCGGTTGGGCAATGCCGGGATGGCAATTTTGTCTACGTCCCCCGGTGATATCCCCGCCGTTGCCAACATTTGATCGACTGTATACTCCATTACGGTATTAATCGAAAGTCCAATACTTCTTGCCTTGAGGTCATCAACCTTGAGAATTCCCGAATCTTTGCCGGCCAGCATTTTGATATCGCCGTCGCTCCTGGCAATTATTTTGAGGTCAACTCCCCCCTCGTTGGAAAAAACCACCGCCACTACATCAGTTACGACCCCGTCCAGCAATCCGCTCTGAAGCGCCGCATCCCTATCCTTGGCGCTTTTAAACTGTTCGATTTTCACGGTTACTCCCTCTTCTTCAAAATACCCGTTCCTGGCGGCTATGATGAAGGGAGTCGACTCGTAATCCGGCATAACCCCAATGGTGACAGTTTTGGGGGAACTTTGATCATCCGGTTTGGTTTCTGATGAAGTACATCCGATCAAACCAATGCTGACGGCGAGAACCAACATTAATAAAGCAACTTTCCTCAAGACGAGTCCTCCTCAAATATATATCTGCCTAACTTAAGGGTACTTCTATACGATTATATCATCGATATCACCAACAACACCCAACTCAACCTCGTGATCAGAGTGCCGGCAGGCAACCCTACCGTTGACGGGGCTCAACTGAGCAGCATACGATCATTGTCCAGTACCTCCCCACTCTTCTTCCAAATCGGTCGATCAGTTCCTCAACCGTCATCTTATCTCGCTCCTGTCCCTGAATATCAAGAAGTATCCTGCCTTCATGCATCATAATGGTCCTGGTGCCATATTCCAACGCTACCTTCATGTTATGTGTAATCATTATCGTGCATAACTTTTGATCACGGACAAACTCTCCGGTCAGCTGCAGGACTTTTCGTGCGATTGAAGGATCCAGGGCGGCGGTATGTTCATCCAGCAGCAATAGTTTCGGCTTGACGATTGTGGCCATAAGTAAAGTCAGCGCCTGCCGCTGTCCTCCCGAAAGCAGACCTACCTTTTGGTTTAGCCGGTTTTCCAATCCCAATTCCAGCAGTGCCAGCCGCTCCCTGAAGAGTTTGAGATTCTTCTTATTCATCCCGGGGCCCAGGCTGATAGGATGAAACTTGGAGAAGGCGATGGCCAGGTTTTCTGCTATGGTCATATCGTGGGCAGTTCCCCGCATGGGATCCTGAAATACTCGCCCCAAATACCTGGAGCGTTTATATTCAGGATCAAAGGATACGTCTATCGAGTCTATTTTGATCCTTCCGCCATCGATGTCATGAACCCCGGCTATGCAACCCAGTAAGGTTGACTTGCCGGCTCCATTGCCGCCCACAACCGTTGCAAACTCCCCTTCATGCATGGCGAGGTTAATGTTATCCAGGGCTAATTTCTCATTGATACTGCCCTTATCAAATGTTTTGCTAACGCTTTCGATTTGCAGCATCTGGCTACCCTCCCCACTGTCTTCGGGAAGCAACTCTCCGTTTAGAGAATTCCCAGTTCGATTTTATGGCCGGCATAGATAAAGCCAGGGCCACTATGGCCGCCGAGACCAGCTTTAGATCCGTGGGCGGCATACCCATCTCCAGGGCCAGAGCAATTGCAAATCGATAAAGAAGGGCTCCCAAAACCACTGCTGCCAATCTACGCATCAGGGTACTGATGCCGAATACCACTTCACCGACTATGACCGAGGCTAGTCCTATTATGACCATCCCCGTACCCATGCTTATATCAGCAAAAGATTGATATTGAGCGATAATTGCGCCCGACAATCCCACCAGACCATTCGAGAGAGCCAGCCCCACCAGAATTGTCAAATCCGTATTGACCCCCAGGGCCCTGACCATCTGGGCATTATCTCCGGTGGCTCGCAGCGCGAAACCTAACTTAGTCTTGAGAAACAGGAATAGCATTGCCATCACCATAAGCAGAATGCACACTGATACTACGATCCTGGAGTATTCCTGGAATATGGGGGCATCAAAGACTTTAAATATGGTAGGTTGATCCAGCAGAGGGATATTGGCCTTGTTGAACATGATTCTCAGATTGATGGAATACAATCCCAGCATAGTGAGAATTCCTGCCAGCAAGGGCTGAATCTTCAGTTTGGTGTGCAGCAATGCGGTTATGCTCCCGGCACCGCAGCCCGCAAAGAAAGCCAGCAGCAATCCCGCAAAAGGATGGCCGAAGGTACACATGACTGCCGATACGGCCGCG
>CAZDND010000063.1:0-1076 GCA_964506825.1 uncultured Syntrophothermus sp. | reverse complement strand
TATTCAGAGTCCTGAAGGAAAGAAATACCCCCAGGGCCATGATCGCGTATATGATTCCCAGCTCCAAAGATCCCTGAATCAAATTAAAATACATTGCTTCCCCTTAATATCAACAAAATCAGGGAACGCCAGCCCCATCCGCTACACATAGATCTAGGTCACGATTCCAAAGTACACTTGCCCGAGGTCCCTCCTCAAGCGTCAAACAATCCTTTGGGGAGATACTCGCAAAATTTTAGACCCGGGGTAAGGTAAAAGTTCCTTTCCCCGGGATGCTTTCTATTTCTTGAAAATCTCACTGGCCTCCTGGATCACATCCTCCGGGAAAACTATATCTATAGCTGCCGCAGTATCCTGATTCAAATAGATTTCCATCTGATTCATCTTTCTGACCGGCATGTCGCCGGGATTGGCCCCATTCAGGATTTCCACTGCCATATCTCCAGTCTGCTGGCCCAGTTCAACATAATTGACCCCGCAGGTTGCCAGGCCTCCATCCTTTACCATGGAGTCAGCCCCCACGTAGAAAGGTATCTTGGATTTGTTGGCAATCTCCACAGCCACCGGCATAGCTGAAGCAATGGTATTGTCAATGGGAGAAAAGATCGCATCTACCTTGCCCACCAGTGATTGAACGGCCTGTTGTACCTCCGATGAATTAGTAACTGTCGCTTCAACCACCGTCATCCCATTCTTGCCGGCGTACTCCTTCAGATCATTTACCACCGATATGGAATTGGTTTCGCTGGATGTATACAAGGCGCCGACAGTCCGGATATCCGGGGTAATGCGCAGGGCCAGCTGCATGATCTGCTCCGCCGACACCGCATCGGATGTCCCGGTAACGTTTTTGCCCGGCTTATTGAGATCGGCAACCAGCCCCGATCCCAGCGGATCGGTACAAGCCGAGAAAAGAACCGGGATGGTTTGGGTTTCGCCGGCAGCCACCTGAGCAGACGGGGTGGCAATGGCAATGATTAGATCATAATTGCCGTTGGCGAACTTCTGGGCTATGGTTTTCAGGTTAGTCTGGTCATTCTGGGCATTTTGGTAATCGATGGTAATGTTTTGGCCAT
>CAZDND010000062.1:0-10111 GCA_964506825.1 uncultured Syntrophothermus sp. | reverse complement strand
TAAACATAACGACCGTGCCGCATCCGCATCCCGAAGCGCCCGAACCCCCACCGGAAAAGCCGCCCCCTCCAGTTGAGCCTCCGCTGCCCGAAGAACCACCACTGGGAAGGCCGCCATACCACATACTACGTGGAAATCTACCGGAAGAACTGCCGCTTGACGAACGTCTGCTGAAACCGCCAAAGGAGCTGCCGCCACTGCGGCCACTCCCAAAGGATCTGCCTCCGCTGCTTCTGCTCCCACCAAAGGAGCCGCCTCCGGATCTTCCTCCCCCACCACCGCTTCTACCCAACGTCATAACCTCCATCACCGTAAAAATCGGTTGGTATATGCTATGG
This sequence comes from uncultured Syntrophothermus sp., assembly GCA_964506825.1. GTDB lineage: Bacteria > Bacillota > Syntrophomonadia > Syntrophomonadales > DTU052 > JAAYDA01. The sequence continues at coordinate 9,773 of CAZDND010000062.1, read as the reverse complement.
GCTCTTATCTGTTTAACAATAATCTCCCATAAGTATCACAGAAACCAATACTACAACTTGATTATACCACGAATTCCAGGCTCCCTTTGCGCCGCCAGGTCCATTATTGGGCCAATAGTACAGCCATCTACCGGAGGGCCTCACCCACGCAGAAAGGCGAAAACCCTTCCCAACCACGGAGTTTCGATGGTAATTGCTGATTCGGGACACATTTCCTGGCAGCAATAGCAACGGATACACCGGTTGTAATCATATCCAGGCGGGGAAGCATGATCATCATCCCGCCAATTGACTACCGGAGGAACCACCGGGCAAGCCCCGACACATATTCCGCATCGGATGCACTCCTCGTCTTTTATCACCGGGCGCGGAACCAGTTGATTGCGCAGCCAGGGGTTACGGACGGACATAGCCTCAGTCCGAGGCACCTTATAATCGGGTTGTATGAACTCAGCCAATGAATCACCGACCAAATCTATATGGGTATAAGTGCCTAATCCCATCGCCTGACCAAGTCTAATGGTGGGCACTATTTCCGGGGACAGATTGACCATTCGGCACACGGTGGCATCGAGCGCCACTGGATCTGTGGAGAAAAGCAGCACCCCCATGGGAATGGGCGTACCCCCCCGAGGACCATTCCCTTCCATAGCCATGATCCCATCCATGACATACAATCGAGGCCGCAGCAATAGATTCAGGTCAACCAACATTCGGCTAAAATTCTCGGGATCCGGCAACTTGACATGAAACTCTCCCTTAAGCAACCCCGGGATGCATCCGAATTGATTTTTGATAGCCCCGGTCATCCTAGTCAGTCCGTGGGTCTTCAGTTTGCTCAGACTTATCAAACCTTCGCTCTCCAAGACCCCCCGGGCAATGGTAAATTTCTTATTCTGCTGTCCCCCAGGGAAGGCTATCTCCTGTCCCTGCTTGAAATCAACCAGCGGTATTTCCAGTTCCTGTGCAACTTCCATAATACCGGACTTTCTGGCTGACCATTCTGGACTGCCAATACCCGGAGAATCCCCGTAGGTCAGAGCCCCACCCGCCTTTTGCAGCTTCTCCGCTACGGCTCGAAACACAACCGGATGGGTTGTGACGCATTTCTCCGCTGTTTCCGGTGCCAGCAGATTAGGCTTGAGGAGGATCTTTTCCCACGGTTTTACCAGGGTTTCCACCCCGCCCAACAATTCCAATCCCCGCTCCACCGCCAGTATTACCTGCTGATAATCATAAGTCTGGCACTTTACCAAGGCCACCACTGCAGGTCGTTTATCCTCGTGATGCATCATATTTCTCCCTACGCCATCAGACTATCCAACCTTATTGTATACCGAAACGCTTGAGCAGGATAATAAAGGCAGTGTTCATCAACTTTTCTCCCATAGCTTCCTTGAATTTATAGGATTTCTCCTTGCCTTCGGTGCGATATTTTTCCAGTTCCTCGGGGATTGTCTTTTCTCTGCTCATCACATACTCATACAAATCTTCGAATTTTGACAAGGCTTCGGCCGCTTTGTTCAAATCCGTTATTTCGTATCGGCCATCACTGATTTTTCTGGTGTATCTTTCCATCAACTTCCCCCCGACCAGGATTTTCAGTTTCCGTTTGGAGATTACACTGTCGGTAAAATGAACGTAGCTTAGGGCAAACCAAACACCAAGTATCCCTGTTAAATCCGCCATTCTATTTAGAAGGTTGACCGGATTTCAGCATGATGCAATGCAAAAACCTGCTGATATTACAAAGGCCTTACTTTACGATGAAAGTTGAGCATTTGCTGTAGGCGGCAACCCTCTGGGCAACACTGCCAATCGGAAAACCAGCGGCAGCTGTTTTCCCCAGATGTCCCAGGACGATAACGTCAGCACCTTTATTCCTGGCATATTCGATTATTTCCTCGGCCGGATTTCCGTATAGTATCTCCTGTCCATATTGGACACCGTGTTTCTCAGCCAATTTTCGGCATTTATCCAGTACCTCCGAATAGGATACAGTCCAGTAATTCCTGATCTCAGCCGCCATTTGATTGGTATAAAAAGATTCATCGATTACTGAGACACCCAGAAGTTTGGTTTTGTACAATCCGGCCAGCTCAATGGCCTGCAGCATCACCTTGTCTGCATAATCCGAGTTATCCAGGGCTACTAATATCATCTTACTCATCGATCCAGCTCCTTTCCATGTGATGGTTTTTACATGACAATCTACAGCTTCACCCTAGCATTGACAGACTATTGTGTCAATTTGCCGATCAGGTCCCAACCTCACCAATATACATATTCCCGCCATTCCATTGATTATCAGTACGATCAATAATTCGGATGAGTCGTTGATGGACAGGTGCTGTCATCTATTTGTCTGCGCAGTTCAGAAACGCACCACTCCGGCCCCCTGGCGTTTGATGACCGCACTCCATCAATCAGTTATAATTCAATTAATTAAATCGTCATGGGATTAAGGAAGTGTTGGGTTGGACTTAAGCAATTATCATGATGTTTCGGTGGCCCACGGTATATGCAAGACATTCTGGGCACAAGTCCATATTTTTTTGTATCTGGTAGACGGACTGCTGATCGACACCGGGCCAGCCGTTCTGGGGAAGGAAAGCAGAGCTTTTTTTGATCAGCACCCTATCGATAAGGTAGCCCTGACACATCTACATGAAGACCATTCAGGAATGGCGAGCTGGCTGCAGAAAAACCGCCAGGCAACAATTTATCTGCATCCGGAGGCATGTCCTCAAGCCCTGCAAAAGGGAAAGTATCCACTTTATAGGCACTATCACTGGGGCGGCAGGAAACCGTTTACGGCAACACCCATGCCGGATATGATCCATACAGAAAAACATTCATTCCGATCCATCGACACCCCCGGGCATACACCCTATCACCATGCATTCTATGAAAATAACCAGGGGTGGCTGTTTACCGGAGATTTGTTTTTGGGCACAAAATTGCTGGTGGTCTTCTTCGAGGAAAATATGCAGGATACCATTGTATCCCTGGAGAAACTGCTTCAGCTGGATTTCGATACGATTTTTTGCGCTCACGCCGGGATCATCAAAGATGGTAAGAAGAAAATGTACAGGAAGCTTGATTTCCTTACTTCACTGAGGGACGAAGTCAACCTCTACCGGCAGCAGGGACTCAGCAACCGGGAAATAGATGCCAAAATCAACCCCAAAAACCGGATTATAAAGATCATCTCCCAGGGCGAATGGTCATCCTACAACATCATCAACACCATCTAGAATCCCATCAAACAAGGGGACGGTTCTCTTGTTTGATGGCTCTCCCCCATCCAAGCCGAACCATAGGGCGGATACTATTCAATCATCATTAAAAAGAAGGGTTATGGCCCCTTCTTTTTGTTTCAGGTCAATGACCGGGTCAGTACCGTTTTTTCTCCCCTCTTTTTTCCAACATCTCTTCGTCCTTGAGTTTCTCTTCCATTCGGTCAAGTTCTTCCAGCTCATCCTGTTTTTCGATTTCTTCATTTTTGGGGACCTTCTTGGTTATCTTAGGCTCATCCTGCTTTTTCCCCTTATCCATGGGTTTCGCCATCCTGCTCACTTCCCTTCATCCATATCCGATTCCTTAACCAGCGGTTTCACTCCTGAATTGTGGTCATCACTGTTGCCAGGACCAATGGTCGTCACCATTACAACGTTTCCCGGCCTATAGGATTTTTGAGATTGGGAACGCCGGCTGACAGTAGTTGTATTTGAAAGACATGCTTCGGCAGGGGTGAGGCGATTTAGGCAGAAATATTCTGATAATTCTATTATGAGCTACCCGCGGCTTGATGGCAATGACTTCGGGCATCCATTGACGGCCTTTCATGACCGCAACCTCGTATCGAAACCGTCCGCGAGGATCTATTCGACCATCTAACCCCACGATGCTGTATTCAGCCCAAAAAAATAACGCCCTGAGGCGTTATCACCGGACTACTTGATTGGGCATTTCCGGGTCTGCGTCAAGAGCCACTATTTTGCAACTAATTCAGAAGTATTCTGGTTCTCCATTTTTTCTATACGTCTGCTGATGTATGCTTCCACATCTTCTTTAGGAATTTTCAACGGCAGGGCCAACTCACCATACAGGAAATCTTCTGCTTTGTGCAGCAGACGTTCATCGGTCTGTCCAAATACCTTACCTGAACCGAGCCGTTCCTGTTTCCTGGTGTACATGGTCTTGATGACCTTAATCCATTCTTTATGTTCGCAGGAACGCAGAGAATTTTGACATTCCTCGGTCCTCGCCTTGTTATCACTAAGTTCCAGCGTTTCAATCGAGGGAATGCTGTCAATCAATTTGTCAGTGTCTTTTTTGGAAATAATTTTCCGCATAATCACTTTGGTATTGTCAACCGGAGTATAAATGGTGCTGCCGTTGGAATACACAGGTTTCAGTCTATAGTATTTCTTATTCTTGCATGCCCCATCAACGGTTGGCGGCAAACATATATCCTCGACTTTGCAAACCCCATTACTTCCGTACACGATATAATCATTAACACGAAACACAACCTTCACCTCTTTCACCCAATACTTGTAATATCGTCATTCCAATGAAAAAACGCCCCACTCTGGCGAGTAAAACGTGTTTTGTGTGTTTGAATAAATTGTGCAACTCACCACTATGGTTAACAAACAACTGTTATTGATACAAAAACGCTTATATAGATATTATACCGCAAAGAGATCTTCTCCGTAAGGTTTTCTGAGCCTACTGGTGAACATATATGTAATCAAGGCTGTTATATTCAGCCCGATAAATTGCATGGTCTTGGATGGGCAAGTCTTTTCAATACCTCTATACCTGGTCCAGTCTCCAATTGCATTACCGATTAACATCACTGGCCAGCCAGGTTCCCGGTCGGCTATTCTTGGCTTCGGTCGGCTTCCATATGGTTTGAACGCTCCGACCACTTCACCTGAAGCTGATTCCGGATTCCTCGATTGCTAAGACCGGGCTTTTCCTGTCAGATGCTCAATATCAATTTTTATGACCCTGGTTGCGCCAATTGCCTTCTGTATATATTGCTTACCCTGCTCCAGGAATTGGCTCGAGTATTTGATGATAAATTGCTGCAAAGCGGCATCCTTTTCATCCGCAAGGACCTCTGTGGCTTTTCCATAAATAACCACACTTTGATATTTCGTACTGAATTTATCTGGCAAAAGTTCAACCTCACCAACCACACAAAAGGATACCTTCTCGCATTGGCTAATATTTTCCAGCTTCTGACCTTCAACGGCAGAATGGAGGTAAATACTGTCCTGATAGTAGACATAGTTTAATGGGGTAGGAGAAGGATACCCATTCGAACCTATGGTCGAAAGGATCCCGTAGCTGCCGTTTTTTAATAGGTCTTGAATGGCTTCCGTGGTCAGTTGTCGGTCGATTCTTCTCATAAGCTTGAACACTACACCAATCTCCTTTACAGGCAAAAACCTTTCTGCCGCCATTGCCACCGGGCGGCAGGAATACATGTTTAGGGTGGTTATAAAATGACGGCGTACGTATTGGGTACAGTACGCCGTCAATATCAGGTCATGGTTATTAATGAAGGGCTCAATCCCATCATTTTCCCGGGATATGGTTACTGGTCAGCCTTCTTCTTGAATTTTGGAACCACTCTATCCAAGAATCCGGGCTGCTGATAGGCTGGCCGGGGATACTCATAAAAGCCCTTGCCGGTCTTACGTCCCAATTCACCAGCATCCACTTTAGCCTGGAGGAAGTCCACAATTTCCTGACCGAAAGGAAGGTTGGGATCGGATGCCAAGTGCTCCTTAATAGCGCCGAGATTGGTCCCAAGGCCCACACTATCCATTATTCCGAATGGACCCAGGGCGGTGCCCAGTATGCCCATCCATGCCCGGTCTACATCCTCTACACTGGCTACGTCATTTACAACCAAACGCTGGGCAGCCTCCAGAAATGCCACAAACATCTCGTTAAATACGTAGCGTGGCCATTCCTTTTTAATATTCAGCGGTACCAGACCCACTTCCTTTGAATAATCAAGCATGAGATCCGTCACCGACTGGTCTGTGCCGGCGTGGGGCATAACATCCACAATGTTGGCAGTAAATACCGGTAAAGCAAAATGCCAGGCCAGAAAACGTTCCGGGTGCCCGGAAGCGTCAGCAAACAGGGATGGTGCCAGGGTCGAAGTGTTGGTGGTGAGAACTGCATCAGCCGGAAGGTATTGGCTGAAATCTCCCCATACCTTTTTCTTAAGCTCCACGCTTTCGGAAACCGACTCACTGACCAGGTCAACATCGGCAGCGGCAGTCTTCATGTCGGTGGTAGCACTGATTCGAGCCAATGCTGAAGAAGCCATCTCTTCAGATATGTAACCATCTCTGACATAACTGGCTGCAATCTTGCTCAAGTGCTTAACGGCAACCTGCAGGACATCCTCACTGATGTCATAAAATACTACTTCCCGACCGAAGAGCGCGTTTTGCAGACCTATCTGACGGCCCATGGTTCCAGAACCAATAATAAGTACTTTTTTGATATCACTAACTTTCATCTCTAAACCTCCAGTTATTTTCTTTACCCAATTATAATCTCAAAACCGATAACATATTGTAAACGGCTTTTATTTAGGATCTATATAATCCATAAAAATTAATAGCTTCGCATGCAGCCAGATCCTTGCACATCTCGTTGCCTATACGTACTTATTCTCCGTTCAAAAAAAGACCTTACCAGTCATGTCGATCATTTATCTAATATCTTAAAGCCTTCCTCCCTTTTTCATTAATATCAAAGATATTATAAGCCAAAGCCTTTTTCCATCCAAATGCTCCTTCCGACCATATCTGCTCACTGATGCGAAAAAGCATAGATCCGGCCATTTTTAGCCATTTCTATGCTTACCCAATCACAGGGTTGGTGTATCTATAACCCCAATTATTAGCGGGCGGCACTAATCCTGGTGGCAGGCTTATACTCGACAACCGGGATTCTTTTGGAAATGAGTTTCTGAATATCCCGCAAATATTCCTTTTCCTCCAGGTTACAAAATGAAACTGCAGTCCCCCCCAAACCGGCTCTTCCGGTCCTTCCGATCCGATGCACATAGGTTTCGGGCACATTCGGCAGGTCGAAATTGATCACATGGGACAGCTCGTGGACATCTATACCCCTCGATGCAATATCTGTGGCTATAAGTACGCTGGTGCGTTTGGCTTTGAAATCGTTCAAGGCCGCCTGTCTGGCTGCCTGGGATTTGTTGCCATGGATTGCCCTGGCCATGATCCCCGCTTTGGCAAGGGCTCTTACCACCTTATCGGCTCCGTGCTTGGTCCGGGTAAATACCAGGGCGGATTCGATGGACCGATCTCTTAACAGCTGTGTCAGAAGCGAAATCTTATCCTTTTGGTCTACGAAATAGACGGTCTGCTCGATACTATCCACCGGAGTTGAGGCAGGAGTCACTTCCACCCTCACCGGATTGTGCAAAATGCTCTCTGCCAGATCATTGATTTCCCGGGGCATGGTAGCTGAAAACAACATGGTCTGTCGTTTTACGGGCAACCGCGCTATTATTTTCTTCATATCATGTGCGAATCCCATGTCCAACATACGATCGGCCTCATCAAGCACAAACATTTCGATATGATCCAGCCGAATATATCTTTGGTTCATCAGATCCAGCAATCTGCCCGGCGTGGCCACCAAAATGTCGACCCCAGCCCTCAAGGCAGTAGTTTGGTGATATTGCGATACTCCTCCAAAAATAACCGTATGATTGAGGCCGGTATACCTTTCATATGCAGACAGGTTTTCTCCGATCTGTACCGCCAATTCCCGGGTAGGCGTCAGTATCAGGGCTTGAATCCTACGTGGTCCTTTATTTCCTTTGGTTGTATATAGCCTCTGCAAGATGGGTACCGCAAAGGCCGCCGTCTTGCCCGTACCGGTTTGCGCGCATCCTACCAGGTCCTTGCCGCCCAGGATTATGGGAATAGCCTGTTCCTGGATGGGTGTTGGGGTGCTGTACCCTTCAGCAGCCAAGGCCTTTAGTATGGGGGTGATGATGTCAAGTTGTTCAAATTTCAAGATATTTTCTCCTCAAAAGTGGCAAGCCACTATTTATTTGTTTGTTTTATTGATCCCCGGGTCCGATCCACATGGCGGTATTTCTTTATGATCTCCTGTCTTGCTAACCTTTTTATCTTATACTCGCCCATAAAAAAAGCGGACCACTCATAATCAATTGAGTTTTCCGCTCTGTAATTCCAGATGTTGAATATTATCGGAGTCAGGAAGTTGAAAACCAAATTACCTTCAAAGGATAGCATCTATTTGGGAATATTGCAAAGCACCCGCAGATTAAAGCCTATTCCCATATCAATTATTTTGAGCAGATCCTCGAAAATGATTCCAGTTTTATGCCGCCGCCCAAATCGCGCAGCATAAAGTCGGCGCGGCTATTGATCCCATCGCCTTCTTAGGCTGCCCTGGCATCATCGATTATCCGGCTGCATTTTAATGGTCATTTCCATTAATCTGCACTTGTCTGCAACTATCCCTTTTGAGATTTAGTGACGGTCCGGTGTCAGAGTCATAAATATTTTACTGTGTCCGAAATATCTTTGCGAACTCCATGCCTCCAGTTGGGTTTAGCGGCGTCGGAAGGATATCCCAGGGGAATCAGAATTACCGGCACCAAATCATCTGTTAAATTGAATTCCCGCTTTACCAGGTCGGTCTGAAAAGCTGCCACCCATAGCGTACCTAATCCTAATTCCGTGGCCTCCATTATCATGTGCGTGGCTACAATCGCGGCATCTATGGAGGCAGAGCCTTCGGAAAACCCAAATCTCTCTCCATTATTTCCAAACCAACTCTCGGCTCGGTTATAACAAATCAGTAAAAAGCAAGGAGCTTCAAAATGACTCTTGGTACATTTCTTTAGCTTTTCCCTGGCCTCATCGCCCTGGATGACCAAAATCCGCTGCGGCTGCAGGTTGGCAGCCGTTGGCGCATTATTCCCTGCCTCTAATATGGCATCCAATTTTTCCTTTTCTACTTGCCTATCGCTGTAATTTCTAACCGAGTATCTGGCTTTGGTTAATTCCAAAAAATGCATGATTACTCATCTCCCATTTTGGTATTCCTCGATTTTGATAGATCCACAATCCCATGATAGGATTTTTTATGAACTCTGGCTTCATTATAACTCAGCCAATATGATTCCGTATCCATATGTCTCCCTACTCAGGCTTTACGTGGATTATGCGGGATGGTAAGATCCAGAACCCGGGCGGATAATGCATCGATTATAAACCTGTAGCTATATTGACCTCCGAGGAAATTCTCGGTTATCTTAAGTAAGGGCTCAAATACCAAAATCAAGGATAGGTGAAGAGTTTATGACTCGTTGCCCCACCAAGCCCAATGCAAAGTGCAAAAAGCTGTTTTGAAATAATATCGTACGGAAATATCCATACCATTAGATACGATTAATCCAATTGCCTTTTAAGGAGGAATAACATGAACCACAAATGGCAGGAAATGTACAAGGCTAAACTAAGAAGCGCCGATGAAGCCGCCGCTATGATCAAAGACAACGAAGTCGTCAGCTCTGCTTTTAACAATGGGCAACCGCTGGGCCTGTTCGAAGCCATCTCCAAACTAGCCATAGCTGACAAACTTCATAACGTTACCATCCTGGCAGCCAGCATGAAGGGAGATAACCACCCATTATTGAACCCCGCTTTGAAGGGCAAACTTGAATT
>CAZDND010000061.1:7412-10216 GCA_964506825.1 uncultured Syntrophothermus sp. | reverse complement strand
AAGCCCCCTTCGGGGATGTGATGATTCATGGGTTGATTATGGACGCGCAGGGCCGCAAGATGAGCAAGAGCCTGGGCAACGGCATCGATCCCATCGATGTGATCAAACAATACGGAGCGGATACCTTGCGTTTCTCATTGGTTACCGGGACTACGCCGGGCAATGATGTCCGCTTCCACATGGATAAAGTGGAGAACACCCGGAACTTTGCCAACAAAGTCTGGAATGCCAGTCGATTTGTGCTGATGAACCTGGATGGCTACGAACCGATTGAAGTGCTGTCAGAGGAGATGGAGCTGGCGGACCGCTGGATCCAGCACCGGTTGGCTACGGCTTCCCGGAGCATTTCCACACTGTTGGAACAATATGAGGTGGGCGAAGCTGCCCGCACCCTTTACGAATTCATCTGGGATGATTTCTGCGACTGGTATGTGGAATTGGCCAAGCCCCGCCTTTATCGGCCGGAAGAGCCCCGACAGAGGCTGGTGGCCCAGAATTTGCTGGTGAGAGTCCTGAAGGATATCCTGCGACTGCTGCATCCCTTTATGCCTTTTGTTACCGAGGAAATAAGGTCTTTCCTGCCGGATACGCCGGAGAGCGTCATGCTGGAAGCGTATCCGGACGGGAGCCAGGGGAATGACCCCGGGGCTGAGGCAGAAATGGAGCTCATGATTCAGGTCATAAGAGCCATCAGGAACATCCGCAATGAATTCAAGATCACTCCCGGGGCCAAACTGAAAGTGCTGGTTCTGACCGACGATGAGTCTAAACGGGCCAGTTTGGCGGCGAACCGCGGTTATGCCTATATAATGGCCAACCTGAAGGAGCTGGAGCTTGGCGACCGCGGGAGCGAGCGGCCAGTGCAGGCCCTGTCAGCCCATTTGATCGATCTCGAAATCCTTTTGCCGGTGGAAGGGGTTATAGACATCGAAAAGGAAACCGCCAGGCTGATGAAGGAAATTGAGACCGCTGACCTGGACCTGGCCAAGATCGAGGCCAAACTAAACAATCCGGCATTTATCAGCCGGGCCCCGGCTGAGGTAGTGGAAAAGGAAAAAACCCGCCAGCAGGAACTGACCATGAAGAAGGAGGGTGTTCTCCAACGGTTGCTTATGCTGAAAAAGTAACTGCATATTTTACGGCGCTGACCCGTTTGGGTATAAAACCGGGCCTGGAACGGATCCAGGCCCTTTTGTCGCTCTTGGGGGATCCCCATCTTCGCATTCCCTCCGTCCATATTGCCGGCACCAACGGCAAAGGCTCGGTCACGGCTCTGCTCAGCCGCATCCTGCAGGAAACCGGCCTTCAGGTGGGGGTATTCACCTCTCCCCACCTGCATTCCTATAACGAGCGCTTCAGGATCAATGATCGGCACATCGAGGACCGGGAGCTATGGGAGTTGGTGGAAGAGATATCCCCCTTTGTGAACCGGATGGAACCCGGCAGCCTGACCGAGTTTGAAATCCTGACGGCGGTGGCTTTCGTGTATTTTGCCCGGCATAATGTGGACATCATGGTCCTGGAGACGGGCATGGGAGGCATCTACGATTCTACCAACGTAGTGACTCCCCTGATAAGTGTGATCACCAACGTGGGCCTGGACCATGTCCAGTACCTGGGTCCCGAGTTGGCCGATGTGGCCGGCAACAAGGCTGGAATAATCAAGCCCGGGGTCCCGGCCATATATGGAGGGGATGACCCGGTGGTGCGATCGGTGCTGCAGGAGCGGGCTGCCAGTGTGGGGGCGCTCTTCTACGAAGCCGGAGCCCTGGCGGAGGTCAAGGTGACCGACTGCCGTGGCATGGAGGGTTGGACCCTGGACTATTCGATCGGGGGTCTGACCGGGCACGGGGTCAAATTTAACCTGCCGGGAAGGTACCAGCTGGAGAATCTGACTACCTCGCTGGCAGTCGTCAGTCTGCTGTTGGGGCAGGGTCTGGATGTCCGATCCGAGCAGTTGAATCGGGCTTTGGACACTATCAGGTGGCCTGGTCGATTGGAACAGGTGCTAGCCGACCCCCGGGTGATTGTGGACGCTGCCCATAATTTGCACGGAACCCTGGCTCTCCGCCGGGCCTTGGAGGAGATATTCCCCGGGGTGAGCCGGGTTATCGTAGCCGGCATTCTGGATGACAAGGATTCCGCAGCCATGTTTGCTGCCCTGGCTCCAGGCACCCGCCGCTGCATAGTGACCCGCCCGGACGGACCCCGCGGGAAAGGATGGATGGCACGATATCGCGAAGCTGCCCAGGTCTTTGCGGACCCGCTAGCGGTGGAATCAATCGAGGATGCCGTGAAAACAGGCCTGAATCTGGTCAGGGCGAACGAGTATCTGCTGATTTGCGGTTCTTTTATGACCCTGGACCGGGCGCGTAAAATGTTTACCCAGACTTAGCGTTGGTATGCAGGTTGGCTTTGCATTCAAGCAGCGCCATCGTGGCAGAAGCCTGCTGGCAGGAGACCTGGAATCATGGTTGTTCCCGGGGCCCGCGGCAATCAGGCTTTCGGGACTGCAAATTCGCAACCTGCTTATTCTTGGGACTCAGATAGCAGTCATCCCCGTTTAGAACGGGCTTTTTTGTCCTCATCTCAAAAGAAGGATTTCACAAAGTCGAAATAGAAGTAGTGCTGAGCAACAGGAAAGCGGGGTTGGGATATTGAAGGCGTTAAAAATTCCGGAAGCGACGGTGATCCGTCTTTCGATATATTCCAGGCATCTGGCCCAGTTGATCAAGGATGGCACTGTATCGGTTTCTTCAGGAGAGATAGCTGCCGGGGTAGGGGTCAGTTCGGCTCAGGTCAGG
>CAZDND010000061.1:4892-7402 GCA_964506825.1 uncultured Syntrophothermus sp. | reverse complement strand
CTATTTTGGAGAATTTGGTACCCGTGGCGTTGGCTATAATGTCGAGGAGCTGTACAGCCACATTATGAGGATCTTGGGGCTGAACCGACCCTGGAATGTGATCATCGTAGGGGCCGGCAAGCTGGGCTCGGCCTTGGCAGTCTACCGCGGATTTGAAACCAGAGGGTTCAACGTGGTAGGACTTATGGACATAAGCGAGGAGCGCATCGGCCGGTCGGTTGGCAAGTTGGTCATTGAGTCCACCGATTTGCTGGAGGGCCGCATCAAGGAAATGAACGTCCAGATCGGCATATTGACGGTGCCCGGATCAGCCGCCCAGGAAATCGCCACCCGGATGACAGATGCCGGTGTCCGATCCCTGCTGAATTTTTCTCCCCGGGTGTTAAAGGTCCCCTCCAAGGTGATCCTCAGAAATGTAGATCTGTCGGTAAATATGGAAGTGCTGAGCTTTTTGCTGTCGTATTTCGATGCCGAGAAGTAGTCGTATCCAGTAGGCTCGGGCAGAAATCAGACCCCCCCGGGCATATAGGTCCCTATCTGAGTACATCCCAGCGTATAAGCTGTCCGGAAACCGTTTGCAGATCCTCTGGATTTGGAAACGGTTTTTTACAAAATTTAGGCGACTGGGAAGCCCCGGTTCCTTGTATTTGCCTGGGGCGGGTGCTAAACTTATTAAAATAATGCAAGCGGGTGGTTAGCTTTGGCTTCACGAGGCAATACCCGCTCTGGTCCAGGATGGCCCATAATGGCGGCTATCCTCTTGATCGGAGCGTTGCTGGGCAACTGGGTGGGAGCTCTGCTGGTTGATCTGCTGCCTGCCTTTTCCGAGGTAGGCCGGGTTCAGACCATAGGGATCCCTTATTTTACTATGGACCTGGAGGTCATCTCGTTTTCCTTTGGGTTGACCATCAGGGTGGGGTTGTTCACCCTCCTGGGGATCGTCGGAGCATATCTGGTCTACCGCAGGATGTAGGTATAACGATGAAGAAACGATTTATTCTGGCTTCGGCCTCACCGCGCCGTCGTCTTCTTTTGGCGGGCCTGGGGGCGGAGTTTGATGTGGTGACGCCGACCGTTAAGGAAGACCTGACTGTAAACAGGCCCCCCGGGAAGATGGCTGAGGAACTGGCGGCGGCCAAAGCCCATCAGGCAGCTGGTCGCCTGCAAAGCGGGGTGGTCATAGCTGCGGATACCATTGTGGTTTGCGACAACCGGATCTTGGGCAAACCGGAGAGCTATGAGGAAGCCTGCTCTATGCTGCGGCTTTTGAGCGGCATCCGGCATACGGTCATAACTGGGCTGTGTGTAATCGATGTAGCCACCGGCCGCGAGTTGGTGGAATCCGAAACCACCGCAGTATATTTTCGTACGCTGCGGGAAGAAGAGATCCGAAGATATGCCGATACGGGAGAACCTTTTGATAAAGCTGGCGGCTATGGCATTCAGGGCCAGGGCGCCTTATTAGTCTCAGGGATTGAAGGGTGTTATTATAATGTAGTGGGGTTGCCCCTGGCCAGATTGCAGACTATGCTGGAGGCCGTGGGGGTAAGCTTGGTGTAGGGGGTCAGAGTGGAAAACCTGTACCATTTTGCAATCAAGGAGCTTCCTGAAGCTATGAGGCCCCGGGAAAAAATGATAGCCCGGGGTGAGGATTCCCTGTCCGAAGAGGAGCTGCTGGCCATTGTCCTGGGGAGTGGCACCAGTGAATTGTCCGCCCTGGAGCTGGCCAGAAAGCTGCTGCAGGAAAACGAGGGGCTGCGTTTTTTGAAGAACATGACCTTGGAAGAACTGCAGTCTATCAAAGGCATCGGACCCGCCAGGGCCACTCTGGTCAGAGCGGTTGCCGAGCTGGCCAGAAGGTTGGCGCTGACCTCCAATCGGGAGGTCCACATCAAGTCTCCGGATGATGTGAAGAACTACGTTATGGAGGACATGAGATACTACGACCGGGAGCATTTCAAATGCTTGTATCTTAATCGAAAAAACCGGGTTCTGGCCCTGGAAACCATCTCGGTAGGGGGACTTTCCAGCTCGCTGGTCCATCCCCGGGAAGTATTCAAGCCGGCGCTCAAACGAAGCGCGGCATCAGTTATCCTAATACATAATCATCCCAGCGGAGATCCAACTCCTAGTGCGGAGGATATCAAAATCACCAGGAGGATAATGGATTCGGGACAGTTGCTGGGAATCGATGTTTTGGATCATATCATCATTGGGGATGGTAGGTTTATCAGCCTTAAATCTACGAATGCAATGTAACTGAAGGGAGCATACAGATGTTCTTTACCAAGGATTTAGGTATTGACCTGGGAACGGCCAACACGCTGGTTTACATGAAAAACAAAGGGATAATCCTGCGGGAGCCTTCCGTGGTAGCCATCATGAAAGACACCAAGAAGGTGGTGGCGGTGGGAGAAGAAGCTAAACGAATGATCGGCAGGACTCCCGGAAATATAGTAGCTATCAGGCCCATGCGCGGGGGAGTAATTGCTGATTTTGACATCACTCAA
>CAZDND010000061.1:0-4882 GCA_964506825.1 uncultured Syntrophothermus sp. | reverse complement strand
TGACCTACTTTATTGAAAAAGCCCTGGGGCAGCGCAGCCTTTTTATGAAACCCCGGGTGGTTATCAGCGTTCCTACAGGAGTTACGGCGGTGGAAGAAAGGGCGGTGCGTGAAGCAGCCCTGCAGGCGGGGGCCAAGGAGGCATTTTTGATCGAGGAACCTATGGCGGCCGCGATTGGAGCCGGACTTCCGGTTCACGAACCGACGGGTAACCTTATTGTGGATATCGGCGGCGGCACCACGGAGGTGGCAGTCATATCCCTGGGAGGAATTGTAACCGCCAAATCAGTTCGAGTGGCCGGAGATGAAATGGATGAGGCGATTGTGCAGCACCTGAAGCGGGCCCACAATCTCCTGATCGGCGAGCGTACTGCCGAAGAGATTAAGATGGCTATCGGCTCAGCGTTATGGGAGGGAACTCCGGAGCTCTATGAAGTGCGGGGGCGTGATTTGATTTCCGGTCTTCCCCAGACGGTTCAGGTCTCCACGGATGAAATAAACCGTGCTCTGGCAGAACCGGTGGCGGCCATCATTGAGGCGATCAAAGTATGCCTGGAGCGCACTCCCCCGGAACTGTCCTCGGACATTGTGGATAAAGGCATTGTCCTGGCAGGGGGCGGGGCTCTGCTTCGGGGTCTGGACCGTTTGATCTCCATGCAAACCAACATGCCGGTTTATGTAGCGGACGAACCGCTGTTGGCGGTAGCCCGGGGGACTGGCAGGGTCCTGGAGAACATAGAAGTCATGAAGCGAGTCCTGAGGATGAAGCATAAGAACAGTTGATGATGATCAAGGTTGATTAACGGGAGTTGGAGACATTGGCCTTTTTACGGAACAAGTACTTCTGGATCGTGGTGCTGGTGGTGATAGCATCCTTGGCCAGTATTCGCCTGACACCAGATGATAGACAGGACTTGACGGTGGCTGAAAAGATGGTTCGCGGTATATATGCCCCGCTCGAGCGCGGGGTTGATCTGTTTCGGGGCAAGTTCAGCGCTTTGGGTGTGTATTTTGCTGACAAACAGGAACTGAGTGCCAGGGTCGAGCAGCTGGAGAAAGACCAGCAGACTTTTCGCCTGGAGAACCAGGCCTATAAAGAATATCGGGATGAAGCTCAGCGACTCAAGGAGCTTCTTGATTTTACCGACCAAAATCTGGCCAACATGTCCCTCATTCCATCCCAAGTGATCGCCCGAAGTCCTAATGCCTGGTACAGAACCCTGGTAATCAACCGGGGTTATCGGCAGGGAGTGGAGCGGGATATGGCAGTCATTACTCCTCGGGGTCTGGTGGGCAGGATAACCACGGTGGCGAAGGACACCTCCGTTGTATTGCTTATCACCGACCGGGAAGGTGCGGTAGGAGCCTTGGTCCAGGAGAATCGGGTCCCGGGAATCGTTAACGGCAACGCCCAGAGCCGGGTGCTGGAAATGAGACAAATACCATATTACGGGGAGATTAAAAAGGGAGATACGGTGATCACCTCCAGATTCAGCGGCTATTTCCCTCAGGGAATAGTGATCGGTACGGTTGAAGCGGTGACCTCGGATCCCGAGGCGTTAAAGAAAACTGCCACCATCAAACCTGCGGTTGATCTCGATAATGTGGAAGAAGTGCTGATCATCAAGGATTACACCAATCCGGCTCCGGGATGGGGTACGGAGGAAGTATCCGACCCGCCGGCCGCTGGGGCAGAGGATGAGGCCGGCAGCAGCGCGGAGGAATCACCGATCGATTAGCAAAGGGAGTGCAACCGTGCGGATTTTGATGCTGACCCTGATCCCTATTTTATCCATTCTGTTGGAAAGTGTTTTTTTCAGCAACATTCCTTTATGGGGAGCCATCCCTGACTTTATTCTCATCTTTGTCACCTTCTATGCCCTCACCAATGGATCACGGTCCGGGTTTGGGTATGGATTTATGTGCGGTTTGCTGGAGGATTTGTATCTGGGCCGATTTTTGGGGACCAATGCGGTCGCTTTAGCGCTGACCGCTCTGCTGATTGGCAAATTAGAGGTCAATGTGTTCAAAGACAATGTTCTGGTGGGTGCCGCCGGGGTATTGGCAGCTACGGTTCTCGACGCTCTATTTATGCTCGGTTTGGCCTGGGTGGGGAATCATGATGTAATGATCAACCGGGCTATGCTATGGGAACTAGGTGGGAAATTGATATTAAACGGGGTTTTGTCGGTACCCTTGTATATGATTTACTACCGAACCGCCAAGGAATATTTTGCCAGAACGCCGGACTACAGGGGGTAAGGCGATGAATCCCAAAGAACTCTCGTTGAAGCTGAAGACCGCCTGGTACATCATCGCGGTTTTAATGGCCATGTTAATGATCAAGCTGGCCTTTGTTCAATTTATTCAGAAGGACAGCTATGAAACCAAAGCCCAGGAAAACAGCGTCCGGCTGGTGACCATCAAGGCGCCCCGAGGGGAAATATATGACCGCCAGGGAAAGATTCTGGCGAAGAACCGGCGAGTCTACACGGTTTCCCTGACCTATCTGAACCTGACAGACCAGGAAAAGGTGGTCAGCAATCTGGTAAAGATTATGAATCCGGTTTACCCGGAGATTACCACCGATTACGTAAATGAATTGATTGAGAAACAGCGCTTCCGGCTATTCGAACCCATACTGGTGATGCGGGACATAGATTGGCCCATGGTGGTGAAGCTGGAAGAAAACCGCGGCGAGCTGCCAGGCATGGAAATCGACGTGGAACCGCTTCGTTATTATCCGGAAAACAGTCTGGCCGGTCATGTGCTGGGCTATGTGCATCCGATATATAACGATACGGAATTGGAGAAGATGAAAAATCCCGAAACCTACCGGGTGGGAGAGCTGGTGGGCAAGGATGGCCTGGAAAAAATTTATCAGGATTATCTGCGGGGCACTGACGGTGCCCGACGGGTTGAAGTCGACGCCCGGGGCCGCCCGGTACGCGAGTTGGTTACTCAGGAGCGTAAAGCCGGGAACAATCTGGCTCTGACCCTGGACCGAGACCTCCAGAGAGTGATGGAGAAGAGCCTGGACGAGGTTATGGCCAAGGTGGAGGCCAGAAATCCTAAAGCCAAAGCGGCCTCATGTGTCCTGATCGATGTCAAGACTGGCGGAATTCTGGCGATGACCAGCCGTCCGTCCCTGGATCCCAACGTGTTTACCAAAAACATGGATACTGAAACCCTCAAATATTACTTTCCCCAGGGTGATTACGATCCCGTCAATCCGGGGGCGGCCACTAATCGGGCGTTGCAGGCGGTCTATCCGCCGGGGTCGACCTTCAAACCGATAACGGGCATGGCTGCGCTGGAGTCCGGGAATCTGGACCCCTACAACGATTACGTCACCTGTGAAGGGGCCTACTGGATAAAACCCTACATCAGGTGTACGGGAGTGCATGGAGCGGTCAACTATTTCGAAGCGATGGCGGTTTCCTGCAACGTATATTTCCAGGAAGCCGGTAACCGGGCAGGCAATACTCTGATCACCAAAGTGGCCAAGGAATTCGGCCTGGGGCAAAAGACCGGTATTGATCTGCCCTTCGAGAAGAGTGGCTTGGTTCCAGATCCGGTCTGGAAGCAGGAGATCAACTCCATTCTGGTGGACCGCAGATATGACCGGAAACGAGATGCCCTTGAGGAGGAGTACGCCCAGAAGCTGGCAGATGCCGAGAGTGCTGAGGCCAGAGAGAAGGTCCAGGAGGAAAAGCTCAAGGCCAGCCGAATTTTGGAGGCCCAGTACAAGATCGACTACCGCTTCGATACTACCTGGCACCCCTATGATACCTTCAATATGTCGATCGGGCAGGGAAGCAACAGCTATACGGTCATGCAGATGGCCAACTATGCTGCTGCAGTGGCTAACGGCGGCAGCAGAATGCAGCCCCATCTGGTAGACAAGATCGTGTCCCCGTCCGGCGAAGTTGTAAGACTGTTCCAGCCGCAGCTAGTCCACAGAGTTGCCCTGGATCCGGAAACTCTGGCCGTGACCAAGGAGGCCATGCATCAGGTGGTTATGCCCGGGGGGACGGCCGCCTACGTTTTCAGCCAGATCCCGGCCGAGATTTCTGGGGGCGCCAAGACTGGTACGGCCCAGACCGGGCGCAGTGGAGATACAAAGAATGCAGATTTTCATGGGGTATTTATCGCTTTCGCTCCCTACGACGATCCTCAAATAGCCTTTGCGGGGGTAGTCGAATATGGAGAGCACGGCAACTCATCAGCAGGTCTGGTGGCCAAAGCCCTTCTGGAACATTATTTCAAGGTCCAGGACCACCTGGCAGATGATCCTCCGGTGGCAGTGGAAGACGAAAGCCGGATTATTGAATAGCCTGGGGTGAGGTCGATCAAGATCATCTGGCCGAACGTCGATGATGCGGTAAGTTGCGGGTACCAAAGCAAGGAAGCGGCCGATCCCGCCAAAGCGATCGGCTCATGCAGCTGCAGCCGGAGCAGGAGGAATTGCTATTGGCCAAGAATAGAATTTTGAATTCCATAGATAAGCCCTTCATCATGGTATGGCTATCCTTAATGGTTTTTGGGCTGGTGGTGTTGACCAGCGCCAGCACTGCAGTCAACCCGGCCGCACCCTACGCATATATTGAGAAACAGCTGATTTCCATCGCTTTGGGGATCGGGCTGATTGTGGTTATCCTGAATATTGACTATACATACATAAGACGTTATTACCGACTGCTATATCTGGCCATGAATGCCCTGCTGATCCTGGTGCTGGTATTAGGGACCGAGCTGCGGGGCTCCCAGGGCTGGATCGTCATCGGCGGGTTCAATCTGCAGGTGGCGGAGTTTGCCAAAATCATGGTGATTCTCTGCTTTGCGGATTTTCTCAGCAAGCGCCAGGGGATGATGAACACATT
>CAZDND010000060.1:0-10291 GCA_964506825.1 uncultured Syntrophothermus sp. | reverse complement strand
TATACTTCCTGAATGTACGTCATTGTACTACACCCTCTCCTGTTGTCTGATTTTTTGTTTACCACATCGTGGAATGCGTTTCCGAAATTTCTGTGATTAGAATATCACGGATCCACGTTTCAGTCAACGGAAAATTATTTCATATCGTGGAACCAGAACTCATTCCGGTGCATTGACCAGAACAAGCAGGCAAAAGGCTTCGTAAAATGGGAATGCAGCACCCAGAGAGAAGGAGGAAGGGTCGCCATAAAAGGGGGGTGGAAGGGCACCCGCATGACCTGAAGTCCAAAGGACCCCAGGTCGGTGCCATAAACTGCCGGGGGGATTTTCACCCCCCGAACATTGATGGCTAATGGAGTTGGCGAGCGGCGCTCTGACCGGCCAGGTAGCCGGTACTCCAACAGATCTGCAGGTTATATCCGCCGGTAGGACCATCAAGATCCAGTAGTTCTCCGGCCAAGTAGAGATTATCGTATAGCTTGGAAACCATGGTACGCGGATCGACATCCTTGAGATCGACCCCTCCACAGGTTATTATCGCTTTATCGTATCCCAGCAGTCCCATAACCGTGAAATCTATCCCTTTCAGGAGCGACACCAGTCGATGCCTCTCCTCACGAGATATGCTGTTTACCTTCCGGTCAGGTGATATTTGCGACAACCTGATAACCGGTTCGATCAATGCCCGGGGCAGCAAATCAGCCAGACTGTTCTTAAAGGCCTTATTTCGATACTCCAGAAAATCCCGCTGAACCCTGGCATCTAATTGCTCCAAACTCAAAGCCGGTTTCATGTCGAGCGAGATTCTGATCCTGCCTCGTCCCAGGATCTCCCCTACTTTCTTGCTAAGGTCCAATATAATTGGACCGCTAAGCCCAAAATGAGTAAACAGGGCCTCACCAAAACGCTGGTCTATTTTACGATCATCTTGATACAGCCGTACTTCAACATTCTTAAGGCTGAGTCCCTGCACCTCTTGAACCCATTCCTCTTTGACGCGAATCGGAACCAGGCCCGGCCTAAGGGGTGTTATCCTATGCCCCAACTCTTTCAGCCAGTCCAGCCCCTGTCCGTCGGAGCCTGTTGATGGGTATGATTTACCGCCGCTGCAAAGGATATAATTCCTGGCAACGTAGGACCCCCGGTGGGTGTTGAGCTCTTTTATCCTCTGTCCATCCCTTGATATTGATAAGACTGGTTCGTTCAGACAAACACTGACTCCGTTTTTTTCCATATATCTGACCAGGGCGTTCCGAACATCCAAAGCCCGGTCGCTGACGGGGAAAACCCGTTGTCCCCTTTCAGTTTTGGTAGGTACTCCATGAGAATTAAAAAAATCGATAACTTGTTCGACTCCGAAAGCAGACAGGGCCGACAATAAAAATCGGCCCTGCTGGCCGTATTCGGAGACGAACCTCTGAGCATCGTTTTCGGCTCGAGTTATATTGCACCGCCCTTTGCCGGTAATAAGCAGTTTCACCCCCGGCTGGCGGTTCTTATCCAAAATGACTACCGAAGCTCCTAACTCAGCGGCCCGTCCAGCCGCCATCATACCCGCTGGTCCTGCGCCTATTACGGCAACGTCGAATTTTCTGCTGTTGGCATTAATCAATCAGTTTACCTCCGATGACACGATACTCATATACTATCCGATAGACCGAACAGGATCCCGGGCCCTATTGCAGCATCAACTGGAGAATTACCTGGCCGATTTTCTCGATGCGTACTCTAAAATTTCGTTTTGATTCTTTCCCACAACCCGCTGCCAATCATGTCGTCGGCAGATGCTAAAATGCGTTTAATTACTTCCAGGCTGTCTCCGTCACCGGCCCAATGCCTGCGTACTATTTCGGGATTAGTCTCGCTGATCATCGAATTGATGACCCAGGCAGCCAGAGCAATATCGTCAAAATATCCAACCGGCCCCAAGATAATCTCGGGCAGTATGTCCACTGGTGAGAGGAAATAGGCTATCGCCGCTACAAGTTTCGTCTTGTGGACCCCTGGCACCTCCGGATCAAGAGACAATTTGACCAAGAGATGAAACAAATCAGGAGCATAGAGAAGATATTCAGCCCATTTGTTGGTCTTGGCATCCTCGCTTTTCAACCAATTGCTAACCTTGGTCCTCAATTCCTGATAAAAATCCATTTCCTTTTCCGTCATGTGTACCCTCCCTTTCGTAATGAAATAGCTTGCCCCCCAAAGTGCCTGGGGCAGTAATGGTAACTTCCGCCATTGGCTCTGGGGACATCCGGACCGATCAGAATCCCATAGTCGGAGGCAGTCTATTCCATCATCATATACCTCCAGTTTGACATTACCACACCCAATCAATGGCTACAATAGCCGAGGCTTGCAGATAGGCCTCCAGAGGATGTTGCGATACCTGTTGAGATAGTCCTTGATTTAAGGATATTATAAATACATATGATGCTAATCCGGAACAGGCTAATCGCTTTTCGGCTATATGTCTTCCCCGGGCTGTGCCCTGGAATTCTACCGCAAGAGTTGCTTAGATACTGGATTCGACGTCATAATAGGATTATGCATAGGAGGTATTAAATGAAAGCCGCAGACATCAATAAAGTTCTGATTATTGGTTCCGGCACAATGGGCCGGCATATAGGGCTGCAGTGCGCCCTTTTTGGCTGTGAGGTCGTTTATTACGACATCCAGAGCGACCTGTTGGAAAAAGCCCGGGGGCACATTGGCAAGATTGCAAGCCGCCTGGCCAGGCAAGGATACATAACCGAGGATCAATCCAGGGAGGCACTCAACAGGCTCTCCTTTACTGTCGATATTTCCAAAGCCTGTGAGGGAGTACAACTGGTAAGCGAATCGGTTCCTGAAAACGTAGCTCTCAAACAACAGGTATGGAAACAGTTTGATGACTACCTGCCAGCCGATGCCATCCTGACCACCAACACCTCGACCCTGCTGCCTTCACAGTTTGCCGAGGCTAGCGGACGTCCGGATCGTTTTCTGGCATGGCATTTCCATCTGGCGCCTTATACCGCGAATATCGTAGACGTCATGCCCCATGCGGGTACCGATCACGAGGTGGTCGAGACTATGATGGACTTTTCCCGCAGGATACAACAGATACCCATTCTGATCAAGAAGGAATCGGCTCATTACGTTTATAACCGGATGTTCACCGCTCTGCTCTCGGCTGCCGAAGAACTGGTAGTGGGCGACGTAGCCAGTGTGGAAGACGTTGATAGGGCCTGGATGGCGATCATGAACGCTCCGATGGGACCATTTGGCATGATGGACAGTTTGGGAGTTGATACCACTCTTCACGTAACCACGGAGAGCCTTCGCCTGGATCCGGAAAATCAGGTCCTCCAGAAATCTGTAGCCTTCTTAAAACAAAAATTCGACCAAAATGAGCTGGGTATGAAGACCGGCAAAGGATTCTACACCTATCCCAATCCCGAGTATTCAGCCCCGGATTTTGTGGAACGGGTCAAACCAATCCACAAAAAGCGTCCCACCGATTAAGGGCGCCAATGCCGAACTGAAGGAATACTCTTAGGGTCCACAATAGAAAGCCGGTGGACCCTTTTTAATGTCCAGCGATAAAAAAAGGTGCGCTTGGCAAGCACACCCTTAGATGCAATGGCTGGGGCGGTAGGATTTGAACCCACGAATGCGGGAGTCAGAGTCCCGCGCCTTACCGCTTGGCGACGCCCCATTATTTATATCAGCAATAATAAATGTTAGATTATTCAGGTCTTTTTGTCAAGGTTGAGACATGGATTCCATGACTGGTTGGCTGAATCGAACCTACCCCGCACTGCCCAATCCAGCATTTCAATATTTAGCGGCCACTCCCGGTCCCCGGTTGTTGGTTCTGAAGGGCTTGCAACAGGAATGTGGCCTTTGGGTGTTGAATATTGACCAGGAAAAGCCATTATCGAGATGGAGGTGAACATTTGGAGACTTGTACGGTCTGCAAGAAACCTTTCGACTCCCCCGTATTTCCGGTTGCCGATACCGGATGGTGCTCCAGGTGCGCTGGGGTTGCCTTGGACTGGATAAACAACCAAGTTCTATGCGGAATCAGAGAACGGGGGGACTCGGCAGGCATCGATTTCATCCACCCGGATCGGTATTACCTGGTAGGCATTGATTGGTTCATCGGCGGTCAGGTCCGTTTCGAATATACCATCATGGCCGAAACCGATCAGCCCCAGGATGACGAACCTTCCTTCGGCATCTTCTCCGGACTGTCTCTGGCGGTGCAAATGGATCGCACCAATCGTTTTCACATGATCCAGCTGGTTTCCTATATATGCTGCGACAGCGGTAGAGTCTATTCTCTGGATGAACTATGTCCCGAGTGGTGACCTCCTCGGTAAGGCCTAATCCTTATGTCACCATATTATCCACCTTCATCGATCCCCTACGGTCAGTTAATTCAAAAAGGGTTCAGGTTGTCATCCAACCGGAACCCTTTGATTGATGCACCACTTGGCAAGGATATCGGGATCAGCAGGTCCCCGGTCTTGGATCCCCCAAAATTATGGTGCCGGCTAACAGATTTCACCGGTATATTTGTCTGGATAGCGGGGAACCACGGTGCTGTAAAACTCCTTAACCACCTGCATGTCCTTTTGATAATCGCCCGTTGGCAAGAAATGCGGGCCTACGTCGGCAATCTTTTTCTTATAATCCAGGGAAGCCAGCACTATGGGAACGCCCGCCTGCAAAGCCGCCTGATAAAAACCAGTCTTCCATTTTCCACCCCCGCTGCGACTTCCCTCGGGAGCCAGCATAATGATCATGTTATCGGACCGGTTGAACAAATCCACCATATAGCGAACCATGTTGCGAGAATTGTCACGGTCCACAGAAATTGCTCCGGTCCCTTTAAAAATGAAACCCATAAATGGTGATTCAACTAACTCCTTTTTAGCCAGGTAACGAACTCTGGCATCCATGAGGTAAAGGGCTGCCAGCGAGTAGCCAAAATCGTAATTGCTGGTATGGGGTGCCGCTACCAGGATAGCCTTTTTTATTTCCAGCGGATACCGGCCACCGATCTTCCATCCGGTCAATCCATAGTACAGTTTGGAAATCATTTTAATTAATGACACTTACCTGCTCCTCTCAATTTTGCACTGCTGTCCTGATCCACTGCAGGGTGGCAGATTCGCAATTATCCAGCGCGTCTTTATATGATTCGCCTTAGCAACCAATGAGCCGATCCCTACAATTATATGCCGGTTTCAGGAAATAAATCCACTACATAATTCTGTCACCGGCAGCAGGATTGCATCGCCAGCTTTTATCAGCATGCCAACGGCAAAAAAGACACCATGAGGTGCCTTTTGATTTGGGTCGGATCAATCTATAATCAGCGGTCGCCTCGACCCTTGCGGGGAGAACGGCTCTGTTCGCGCGAGAAATTCCCGCCGCGCCGCTCGTTCTTACTAGGATAGGCTGTTTCTCGAGGCCGCGGTCTAGCCCCACGATGCGGCATCGGCCGTTCTTCAGTTAAATATACTGGAGTCTGGTCCGGAAGCTTGGTCAGCAAACGCAGAGCTGCCGATACCAGCGCCACAGAATCATGTTCTTCCAACAGGTTTTCCGCCATACCCCGAAAGGCTGACAAATCCTGCGAATCCGCGGTCTGGACCAATCTTTCCATGGCTTGCCTCTGCTGTCCCCGAACCACTTCCATCAGCGAAGGCAGTGGACGCCGGGCAATAGGCCTCCGGGTCAGGGCTTCAATCGTTTTTAAGTATGGAATTTCCCTGGGCTGAACGAAAGTGATTGCTTCCCCTTCCCGGCCCATGCGTCCGGTTCGGCCGATCCGATGCACGTAGCTCTCCGGATCCTGGGGAATATCAAAATTATAAACATGGGTCACCCCGGTTATATCCAAACCCCGGGCCGCCACGTCGGTCGCTACCAGAATATCGATGGTTCCTTCACGAAACTGACGCATCACCGTATCCCGCCGTGACTGGGTCAAATCGCTATGGATGGCTTCCGCTGAGTAACCTCGTTTGACCAAACCCTCAGTTATTTCATCGACCCGCTTTTTCGTCCGTCCAAACACGATGGCCATTTCCGGTGACTGGATATCCAATAAGCGGCATAAAGCATCGAACTTCATATTCTCGCCGACCTCAAAATAGCTCTGACGAATTGTCGGCACGGTCACTTCCTTCGGCTGAATGCTTATGAAGGAGGGGTCCTTAAGGAAACGATGCGACAAATGCTTGATCTGCGGCGATATAGTTGCCGAAAACAACATGGTCTGTCGATCTTCAGGAACCTGCGCCAAAATGTTCTCAATATCCTCGATAAAGCCCATATTCAGCATTTCATCGGCCTCATCCAGAACTACGGTAGTAATATGATCCATCCGCAGAGTACGGCGCCGCATATGGTCCATGAGACGCCCGGGAGTCCCAACAACCACCTGGGGTCTTTTGGCCAGAGCCCTAATCTGCCGCTCAATGTCTTGTCCTCCATAAATCGGCAGGGTTTTGACCCCCTTGTATTGACCGATCTTGTTCATTTCCTCGGCAACCTGAACTGCCAGTTCACGGGTAGGTGTAATGACAATGCCATGAACTGCATCAGGGTCGCCGGATATTTTCTCCACCATGGGGATGGCAAACGCAACCGTTTTGCCTGTTCCTGTCTGGGCCCGGCCGACCACATCACGGCCTTCCATAGCTATCGGAATGGTTTGCTCTTGTATTGGGGTGGGCTCTTCGAACCCCATGCTGGCCACTGCCTGCAGAACCGATTCACTGAGCCCCATTTGATCAAAAGATATCAATTTCTCACACTCCTTAATTCATATTCCAGCATGCAGAATCTGCACGCTCTGTTTCAGGATTATTCTTATACGACAAAAAACTCCCCGGATTCACCAAAGAACCCGGGGAGTTAAGTTTACTGGTTACCAACTACGCCGGGGCTGGCTCGAAAAACAATCCCGACAGTAAACCGGCTTTTCGCCGCTGGGCTGGAAGGGAACCGTAGTGTCCTTGCCGCATGATGCACATACCGCAGGATACATCTGGCGTTCTCCCCGGTTGTAGCCGCCGCCGCCGCCACTGCCGCCGCGATTGCCACCCCTGGACTCTGCTTTGCGGGCTGCACGGCACTCCGGGCAACGTCCGGGCTCATTGGTAAAGCCTTTCTCCGCGTAGAACTCCTGCTCGGAAGCGCTGAACTGGAAATCACTTCCGCAGTCCTTACAGTTTAGAGTTTTGTCTGAATACATGAAAAAACCTCCTCGAATTTTTTGCCCACTGCCGGGGAAGCATCTGTTACTCTAACTTCCCTAAGCCTAGGCAATCGAGAAGGGCTAACAACAATCCACAAGCATTTGAGCTTACGCTTCATTGTAATTCATCTGTAGAATAAAAGCAAATATATTTTGTTCGGGTATGCTGGCGTCGGTCTTCTATTCCCGGTTGTTGAAGTAGTAGTAGAACCCCGCATAGAGGAGGACTTGTGCTGCCACCACCAGGCCCAGCATATTATAAGGGTTGACACTGACCTCGGGGCCAAATATGGACCCGATGATCACCACCACGGCCATAAGAACTACGGAGCTGGAGTAACCGGCATAGGCAGCCTTGCCTGCCACAAACCAGGTCCTTTCGTCATAGGGATCAATCCCCCGTTTCTCCATTTCTATGATTTTTCGGCTCTTAATCATCCTGACCACGAACACAGCAATAGTAGCAGCAATCATTCCCGACCCTATTCCCGTTTTACCAAGGAAGATAGCCCATAGACCCAGGAATATGATCAGTCCCTGAAAGAAAGCTCCCACCAGAAATCTTCTCTGGGTATTCATCTACCTCTCCTCCTCTTCGATCAGAAATACCTCTTCGATCTTCATTCCGAAAATCCGCGACAACTTGTGGGCCAACATGACCGAGGGATTATACTTGCCTCGCTCCAGAGATATTATGGTCTGCCGGGACACTCCCGCCCGGGCCGCCAGATCTTCCTGGGTCATGTTATGCACTTCCCGCAACTCCCTAAGTAGATTTTTCAAAACTGTCACCGCCAATACAAAGTAAAGCTAGCTTTACATCAATAATACCCTGTCAACCATTCGATGTCAAGCTAGCTTTACTTCTTCCCCCAGCCATGGGGCTGTTCGCTGCGAGCTTCTTATATAAATCCGTTCTTCTTTGCTTCAAAACGCAGTTGATCCCGGAAATCAGGATGGGCAATGGATATCAGTGATTCAACACGTTTTTTTATATTTTGCCCTTTAATGAGAACTGCTCCAAATTCAGTGACTACCCAGTGGACTTCGTGCCGGGGGGTAGTCACGAAGCTGCCATAGTCCAAGCTGGGAACGATTTTGGAACCTCGGGTTCCATCACGGTTCTCATAAGTCGAGGGAAATGCCATGAAGGACTTTCCCCCATTGGAGAGCCAGGCTCCCTGGACAAAGTCCGCCTGACCGCCCACCCCAGAAAATTGAACCATCCCCACCGCTTCGGAGGCGCACTGGCCTACCAGATCAATCTGCATGGTCGAATTAACTGATATCATTTTGTCATTCTTGGCTATGATATAGGGATTATTTACAAATCCGCAAGTGTGCATCTCGACCAGCGGATTTTCGTCCATAAAATCATATAGCCTCTGGGTCCCCCAAGCAAAGGATGCCAACCACTTATAAGGCATAAAGGTCTTTTTGTTGCATGTGATCGCCCCGGCTTCGTACAAATCCAGCATGCATTCTGTAATCATTTCTGTGTGAACCCCCAGGTCCTTTTTTTCCTTGAGAAACAACCCCACGGCGTTGGGAATGCCACCAATGCCCAACTGAATGGTAGCCTCATCGGGAACCATTTCAGCCACCGTCTGGCCGATTTGGATTTCTATCTCAGTCAGCGGGATATTCGGAATGTAAGGCATGGCTACGTGATTTTCCACCGCTATGTCGACCTCAGAAATATGAACCTGGTTGGTTCCATAAGTCCTGGGCATATTGTTATTGACTTCCACTATCATCAAACGGCGCTCAGGATTGGATTTCGCCTGCCCCCACCCATAGTCCACATTTACGCCGGTACTGAAGAATCCATGGCGGTCCATGGGTGACACCCGCAGGATATATACATCCCCGCGTCGCAAACCTCTTGCAGAAATGGAATCCATGTCGCTTAGTTTAATGGGCGAATAGGTGAAGAGCCCCGCTTTCGTCTGCGAGCGGGTATATGGGCCCACGAAGGGGGTATCAAAATCCAATTGGTCAGCATTTTCCGGGTCAGTCAGTGCGGTAGAGACTATGACATTCCCCGCAAAAATAAAGGGCCTGACCAGATGACCTGCCTTAACTCTTCTTCCTATGGCATCAAACATTCCAAAAGGCTGCCCGCCGCCCAGGGCACAGTAAATATGCTCACCGTCACGGATTTCTGCTGCGGCTGCGTCCATGGTCATCAAACAAGACTGATACATATCCTGCCACTTAGCGTACATGTTCTCCCCCATCCCCTTAATAAATTGACTTCCCCTATGAAAAATAGAACCCGCTCTTTAATTATCCTTTATTATGTCGCCACTATGCAATTCACTTATTTTTTGGATATTTTTTCTGCAGTCAGGGGTGGATTTATTTGGTCCAATGCTTTTATCAATGAAAGGTTGGTTGCCTGCCACGCTTTTTGCCCGGCCCCTGAACGGGCTTGGTCCGACATATTGGTGTGCTATAATCTAAAAAGTTGACATCATTAAGGGAACCAAAATCCAGACCACCCATGAGGCGGCAACGCCTCGGAACACACCTCGAGTTTATGATACCCTAATCCAGGAAGGAGACAATAGGAATGAAGAACGAGTTGGTTGCCATTCGGACAGTCGATGATTTTGTCCTGCATGGAGCGCTTTTTGAAGGAGATGCCGATAAGCCCGCGGTAATACTCCTACATGGGGCGATGATGAATTTCTATACAGGGATCGGCATGTTTCTGCCCCCATTATTAAACGAAAGGGGTTATACATGCCTTAGCGCCAATCTGCGAGGCCATGACTTGGCGACCGCCCCTGACGACACTTGCCGTAAAATCACCGGTTCCATATACGAACAATTCCCGGATGCGGTCCTGGATGTCGATCCCCGAGGAATCGGACGGCTGGATGCCCAGCGCATGGAAGCCGCTCACCAGACCGCGGTTGCGGTCGCGTTGTTCCTCCAGCGTACGCATCTCGCCCAGGTACTCGGCGCGCCGCGACGCGTACTCGGCACGCAGCTCCGAGATCCGGCGCTGGTTCTCCGACTTGTTCA
>CAZDND010000059.1:6169-10302 GCA_964506825.1 uncultured Syntrophothermus sp. | reverse complement strand
CTTTATATTTTCTGCTACATCCATCGGATTGAATATGACCGCGGTGTAGAAGTACGTAAAGAAGATTATCAATGCAGCATACAAAACGTTATACATGATGCTGCCATAGTTGAAATAACTGCTAATGAAATTGGTGAACCCCGAGTTTGGCATCCAAGCCGCAATTGTAGCGGGGAACATCATGATAGACATTGCAAAGATTATGGGGATAACCCCAGCAGTATTTACCTTAAGCGGCAGGAATGTGCTTTGGCCTCCATATACTTTTCTTCCCACCACTCGTTTGGCATATTGTACCGGAAGCCTTCGCTGCCCCTCATTAAGCGCCACTACCGCTGCAATCATTATCAAAGCGATGACCGCAAAAAGCAGTACATTCAAATAGCTGGCAGTTCCAGCTTTAAGATATTCGATGATACTCCCAATTCCGCTGGGAATCCTGGCAACGATACCCGCAAATATGATCAACGAGATCCCATTGCCGATACCTTTCTCTGTTATCAATTCGCCGATCCACATCAGCAGAGCCGTACCCGCTGTCAAAATGATCGCCATCATCACATAGGTCACCACGCTGGGATTTTGCAGTACCATTTGCCCACCGGTTCCTGTATAGCGACCCAAAGCGATGGATATGCCAATCGCCTGCAGGAACGCCAGGACTACTGTGAAGTACCGGGTATACTGTGCAATCTTTTTGCGGCCTTCTTCCCCTTCTTTCTTGAGCTGTTCCAGACTGGGGATCACAACCGTAAGAAGCTGCATAATAATCGAGGCGTTAATGTACGGGGTGATACTCATGGCGAATATACTGAATCTCTTGAAAGCACCCCCGGAAATCACATCAAAAAACCCTAAAAACTGGTTTTTGAGTAGTTCACTCAGGGCATCGGGGTTAATCCCTGGTACGGGTATGTGGATTCCCAGACGGAATACCGCAAACATTAACAGGGTGAACAATACTTTGTTTTTCAAATCCCCGGCTTTAAAGGCTTGCTGCAAAGAACCAAGCAAACTAAATCACCTCGATCTGGCCACCTCTGGCGGTAATCTTGCTCTCAGCTGACTGACTAACCCGGTTGGCTTGCACCACTAGTCTCTTGGTGATGTCGCCTTCGCCCAGGATTTTTACCCCTTCACTGGCCGACTTGATTAATCCGGCTTCCTGAAGCAACGCCGGGGTCACGACCGTGTCATCATCAAACCGTTCCAGATCTCTGACGTTGACCACACTGTAAACCTTTTTGAAGATGTTGGTGAATCCTCGTTTTGGGACTCGCCTCTGCAATGGCATTTGTCCACCTTCAAACCCAATCCTGACTCCACCGCCCGAACGGGCATTCTGACCTTTATGTCCGCGAGTCGATGTTTTTCCATGTCCCGACCCGGTTCCCCGGCCAACCCTCTTGGGCTTATGAACTGCGCCTGCAGGAGATCTTAAATCATGAAGTTTCATCCTTAACCTCCTAAATGCTATACTTCTTCAACCGCAACCAGATGGTGGACCGCGTCGATCATTCCCCTTAACTGTGGGGAATCCTCTCTGATTACCGACTGATGAAGTCTTTTTAATCCCAAACTCTGTATAGTAGCCTTCTGGGATTTGATGTGTCCGATAGTACTCTTCTCCCAGGTTATCTTGAGCATTTTACCCAAAGCCACTACCTCCTAGCCTAATATTTCCTTAATAGTCTTACCTCTTAAACGGGCTACCTTGTCCGCCTGCTTAAGTGATTTGAGTCCTTCCATGGTTGCCCTGACCATGTTGTTGGCATTGGAAGAACCCAGGGATTTGGTGAGTATATCTTTTACTCCAGCCGATTCCAATACTGCCCTAACCGGTCCACCGGCAATAACACCTGTTCCTGGGGCAGCCGGTTTCAGCATTATTTTGCCAGCTCCAAAAACGCCCGTGATAGCGTGAGTTATCGTTTGGCCCCTCATAGGAACGGTGATCATGTTCTTTTTAGCATCTTCGACGCCTTTCCTGATGGCCTCCGGCACTTCTCCCGCCTTGCCTAGTCCGCAGCCGACCCGGCCTTCGCCGTCACCGACCACTACCACTGCACTAAAACTAAAACGACGTCCGCCCTTTACGACTTTGGCGACTCTTCTCACCGTAACGACCTTTTCGACCAATTCCGGTGCATTTTGCTCCCTTTCGATCATGGTTCCCTCCTTCGCTAAAACTTAAGTCCGGCTTCCCTGGCGGCTCCAGCCAGAGCGGCTACCTTGCCATGGTACTTGTAACCATTGCGATCAAACACCACCTCGGATATGCCCTGAGCAAGTGCTTTGTTAGCCACTGCGGTTCCCACCGCCTTGGCGGAATCCATGGCGCTGCTTTCCTTGAGAGCATCCCGTAAATCCTTTTCCAAGGTCGATGCGGACACCAGGGTGTTATGGTTAACATCGTCGATGACCTGAACGTAAATATTATTCAAGCTGCGAAAGACACACAACCTCGGTTTTTCGGGAGTGCCCTGCACTTTTCGGCGAATTCTGTTATGTTTGCCCATCCGCAGTTTGTTGCGACTCGGCTTTCTAATCAATCCCGTGCAACTCCTTTCTCCCTTTACTTCTTGCCGGCCTTCCCAGCTTTTCTTCTGATGACTTCGTTCTCGTATTTTATGCCCTTGCCTTTATAAGGTTCAGGTTTGCGAACGTCACGGATTGAAGCAGCAATGTTGCCGACCAATTCCTTGTCGATCCCTTTTACGGTGATCTTGTTAGCCGCCGGGGTTTCGAATTCGATTCCCATGGGAGGCTCGATTTCCACCGGGTGAGAATACCCTACGGTCAGTACCAACTTTTTGTTCTGTACTGACGCACGATAACCGGTTCCGACCAACTCCAATTTCCTCTCGAAGCCCTTGGAAACACCCTGAACCATGTTAGCTACCAGCGCTCGGGTCAATCCATGCAGCGAACGATGGTCCTTTTGGTCGCTGGCTCTGGTTACCAAAAGCTGGCCTTCTTCTCTATTAACCTGGATTCCCGAAGGAATCGCTCTTTCGAGGGTCCCCAGGGAACCCTTTACTGATACCATCTTATTATCCAGAGTCACTTCAACTCCGGAAGGAACTTCAATGGGCTGTTTTCCTATGCGTGACACCTTGCCATGCCTCCTCCGCTACCAAATGTAACAGACGACTTCTCCACCTACGCCAATTTTTCGGGCTTTTTTGTCTGTCATCAGCCCTTGTGAGGTAGATATGACGGCTGTTCCGAAACCGCCCAGCACCTTGGGTACTTCATCTTTCTGAACATAAACCCGCAGTCCTGGTTTGCTTATTCTTTTTATGCCGGTGATTACTTTTTCCTTATTAGGCCCATACTTAAGATAGACGCGAATCACACCCTGCAGGTCATCTGCAATAAACTCGAAGTCCTTGATGTATCCTTCTTCTTTAAGTATGGTAGCAATCGCCAATTTCATTTTGGATCCCGGTATCTCTACCGACGGGTGGGAAACCATATTTGCATTTCTTACCCGGGTTAGAAAATCGGCGATCGGGTCCGTCGTGACCATAGTTCAACCTCCTTCTATTGCCACTACCAACTGGCCTTGGTGATGCCTGGAATCTCGCCCCGATGGGCCATTTGACGGAAACAAATCCGGCACATGCCAAACTTGCGCATAAATGCGTGTGGTCTTCCACATATCCGGCAACGGTTATATTCACGTACTTGGAACTTTGCAGTTCTCTTCTGTTTGGCGACCAAAGACTTTTTAGCCACGTCTTCCCTCCTTACTGCTCCCTAAAGGGCATACCCATCATTCTCAAAAGTTCCCGGGCTTCCTCGTCAGTTCCGGCGGTGGTCACTACTACTACCTCCAGCCCCCGGATCTTGTCAATTTTATCGTACTCGATCTCCGGGAATATCAATTGCTCCTTGATGCCGAGGCTGAAATTGCCGCGCCCGTCGAATGCCTTGGGGGAAACACCTCTGAAGTCTCTTACCCTGGGAAGAGCTACATTGATGAGCTTATCCAAAAACTCATACATCCGCTCCCCACGCAATGTCACCTTGCAGCCAATCGGCATTCCTTCACGAAGCTTGAAAGCTGCAATAGACGTCCTGGCTTTGGTGACCACCGGTTTTTGACCGGATATCATTGCCAGGTCGGA
>CAZDND010000059.1:5836-6132 GCA_964506825.1 uncultured Syntrophothermus sp. | reverse complement strand
CCATCCAGACTCTTGGGGTTCTGAATAGCTTCCCCAACTCCAACGTTGATGACAACTTTCTCGATCACCGGCACCTGCATAGTATTTTGGTAACTAAATTTTTCTATCATTTTGGGAACCAATTCGTTCCGGTAAAGTTCTTTTAGTCTAGCCACAATTAAGCCTCCTCCTCGGCCTTATTCCAAAACCTCGCCGCATTTCTTGCAGCATCGAGCCCTGTCTCCACCGGAAAGTTCCTTGCTCCCGATTCTGGTGGGCTGCTTGCATTTGCCGCAGACCAACATTACATTCGAGGA
>CAZDND010000059.1:0-5826 GCA_964506825.1 uncultured Syntrophothermus sp. | reverse complement strand
AAGCCCGGGTAGGTTTCTGATGCTTTCTGACCCGATTGACACCTTCTACCAGCACTCTTCCTTTGTCCGGCAGCACCCTAAGAATCTTACCCTTTTGACCGGAATCCTTCCCGGCCAGGACCACAACTGTATCTCCCTTTTTTAACCGCACCTTCTGGCCCATTTAATGCACCTCCTCTATAGGACTTCGGGGGCCAGCGAAACTATTTTCATAAAGTTTCTGTCCCGCAATTCTCTGGCAACCGGTCCAAATATCCTGGTACCCCGTGGATTATTGTTATCATCAATAATCACTGCTGCGTTTTCGCTGAACCTGATGTATGAACCGTCAGGACGACGTATCTCCTTCTTGGTTCTCACGACAACAGCCTTGACAACCTCGCCCTTTTTCACCACGCCCCCTACACCGGCTTCTTTAACCGTAACAACGATCACGTCTCCAACGGTGGCGTAATGTCTGAGAGATCCCCCCAGAACCTTGATGCACATAACTCTTTTTGCCCCTGTGTTGTCGCCGACCCGTAGCATGGTTTGAGTCTGTATCACTGCGGCAACCTCCTTTCCGCCACTACTGTAATGTCTGGGCTCTTTGCAGAACCTCTGTTACTCTCCACCTTTTGTCCTTACTTAAGGGGCGAGTTTCCATAATTACTACAACATCCCCTATGTTGCACTGGTTGTCCTCATCATGAGCTTTATATTTCTTGCTGTGCTTAATAGTCTTTTTGTACAGGCTGTGCTGTATAACCGAGTCAATTCGTACAGTAACCGTCTTTTCCATCTTGTTGCTGACCACTGTGCCGGTTTTAACCCGTCGTTGCCCTCTTTCCTCAGTCACGGTTGAACCTCCTCTAGACAATCTGTCCTTTTAGTTCTCTTTGCCGCAAAACCGTTTTGGCCCGAGCAATATTTTTTCTTACTTCGCTAATTCTCATAGGATTATCCAACTGCCCGGTGGCTATTTGAAATCTAAGATTGAAGAGTTCATCCTTGTAATCGCGAACCTTCTTCTGTAGCTCATCATTGGTCATTTCTGCCATTCTCTTAGCCTTCACCAGCCTCACCACCCATTTCGTCCTTTTTGATGAACTTGCATTTGATTGGCAACTTGTGACTTGCTAACCGCATGGCTTCCATAGCGACCTCTTCGCTCACGCCGGCTAGTTCAAACATCACTCTGCCTGGCTTAACCGGAGCCACCCAATGTTCCGGAGAACCTTTACCCTTACCCATACGGGTTTCGGCCGGCTTCGAGGTGATCGGGCGATCCGGGAATATTTTTATCCATACTTTCCCGCCACGTTTCACGTAACGATTTATGGCAATACGAGCTGCTTCGATCTGGCGATTGGTGATCCAGGCGCCCTCTAAGGCCTGCAGTCCATACTCACCGTAGGTCACGGTGTTGCCTTTAGTCGCATTCCCTTTGATCCATGGACGGTGTTGTCTTCTGTATTTTACTCTTTTGGGAACTAACATCTACTGGACTTCCTCCCCTCCAGCTTTTACCGGAGACCTACGTCTGGGTTGTGCCAGGACCTCTCCCCGGTTGATCCAAACCTTTACCCCTACCTTGCCGTAAGTTGTATTGGCTTCAGCGAAACCGTAATCAATGTCAGCTCTGAGAGTATGCAGCGGCACTCTTCCTTCTGCTTGCCATTCAGTCCGAGCAATTTCTGCTCCCCCCAGGCGTCCGGCACAAGCAATTCTCATCCCTTTAGCCCCCGCCCGCATGGTACGGCCGATGGATTGACGCATAGCTCTTCTAAAGGCAATCCTTCTCTCCAGAGAGGTTGCTACGTTCTCTGCCACGATCTGAGCATCCAGTTCGGGCTTTTTGATCTCAACTATGTTGACATTGATGGTCTTGTTGGTCATTCGTGCCAGTTCGGACTTCAGTTTTTCAACCTCGGTTCCGCCGCGACCGATCAGGATCCCCGGCTTGGCGGTATTGATTGACACTTTAACCCGGTTTCCGGTTCTTTCAATTTCTACGGAAGATATTCCAGCCGCGTAAAAACGCTCTTTTATAAACTTCCGAACCTGATAATCTTCATACAGAAGGTCGGTGTAGTCCCTGTCCGCATACCAGCGGGAATCCCAACCTCTGGTTATCCCTACCCTAAAACCCTTGGGGTGAACCTTTTGCCCCACTGTTTCACGCCCTTTCCTTTACCACTACCGTGATGTGACTGGTCCGATGTTTGATCATGTCTCCTCTTCCATAGGCACGGGGCTTCATCCTCTTGAGACTAGGCCCTTCATCAATGAAAACCTCAGAAACATAAAGAGCATCGGTATCCATGTCAAGGTTGTGCTCAGCATTCGCTGCTGCTGAATTGACTACCTTGGCAATCAACGGAGAGGCCTTTTTATTGGTATACCTGAGAATCGCTCGAGCCTCGCGTACATCCTTGCCCCGAATAAGGTCTGCGACCTGCCGGGCTTTGAATGGCGATACTCTTATATATCTTGCCATTGCTCGCGCTTGCACACTTATCCCCCCTAGTGTCTTCTACTGGTCTTTTCAGATTTGGCTGCATGACCCCTGTAGGTGCGGGTAGGTGCAAACTCGCCCAATTTATGACCAATCATGTCTTCGGTGACATAGACCGGAACATGCTTGCGCCCATCGTGAACCGCCAGGGTGTGTCCGATCATCTGAGGCATGATTGTGGAACGGCGCGACCAGGTTTTGATGACCCGTTTCTCACCTTTACCATTCATGACGTCCACCTTAATAAGCAGCTTTTCATCGCAATAGGGACCTTTTTTTACAGATCTGCCCATTCCAGTTTTTTACCTCCCTCTTTGCGCTACTTGCGCTTCTTGACAATCATCCTGTCAGATGGCTTTTTCTTGCGGGTCTTCCCGCCGATGGCGATCTTGCCCCAAGGCGATACCGGGTATTTTCTGCCTACCGGAGCCCTGCCTTCTCCACCGCCATGAGGATGGTCGTTAGGATTCATTACCGAACCCCTAACCGTTGGACGAATCCCCTTCCATCTAGACCTTCCCGCTTTTCCCACGGTTACGTTTTCATAATCCAGGTTGCCGATCTGCCCTATGGTAGCCCGGCAGCGGATATGGATCAGCCTGACTTCGCCGGATGGCAGCCGCACATGGGCATAATCCTTCTCCTTGGCCATCAGCTGGGCTGAGGCTCCGGCGGATCTTACTATCTGTCCGCCCTTCCCGGCTTTGAGTTCTATGTTGTGAATAAGCGTTCCCACCGGTATGTTGGCCAAGGGAAGCGCATTGCCCACCTTGATATCGGAATCTGGTCCCGAAGTGATTATGTCCCCGGGTTTCAGTCCATTTGGGGCTAAAATGTAAAGTTTCTCTCCGTCCCGATAATGAAGCAGCGCAATATTGGCCGACCGGTTAGGGTCATACTCAATTGCGGCTACCTTCGCCGGCACATTGTCCTTAGTCCGTTTGAAATCGATCATCCGGTAACGGCGTTTGTGACCGCCACCCTGATGGCGCACGGTTATCCTGCCGTTTGCATTACGTCCGGCTTTCTGAGTAAGGGGAGCCAAAAGACTCTTTTCCGGTTCCTTCTTTGTCAATTCATCATAGGTAAGAACTGTCATCTGCCGTCTTCCCGGTGATGTTGGCTTGAACTTTTTGATGCCCAATCTTGATTCCTCCTTAGGCGCCTTAAGGGTTACATTCCCTCGAAGAGCGTTATTCTGTGACCGGGTTTCAAGGAGACCACAGCCTTCTTGCGACTGGCCTTGCGACCTTCATAGCGGCCCATTCTCTTCAGTTTGCCCTGCATATTCATTGTACTTACCTTATCGACCTTAACCTTGAAGATTTCTTCAACGGCGTTCTTTATTTCCACCTTATTGGCTCTCTTGTCAACAATGAAGGTGTATTTATTGTCGGCCAAAAGGTTCATGGTTTTCTCGGTAACCACCGGTTTGATGATGATATCTCTCGCTTCTTTGTTCATGAACCGTAAACCTCCTCGACCCTGGCTACGGCATCCTTGGTAATCACCAGTTTATCGTAGGCCAAAAGATCATAAACGTTCATAAAATCTGCCCGGACTGGCTTGACGCCTGGTATATTGCGAGCTGACTTGACCACGCCAGGATTACCGTCAGCCGTTACCACCAGTACTTTCTGGTCCAGTTGCAGCGCATTCAAGACCTCGACCATTCTCTTGGTCTTCGGCTCTTCGAACCGCAATTCGTCCAGAACCACTATGTCGCAATTGATAACCTTGTCAGAAAGAACCGACTTCATCCCCAACCTTCTGACTTTGCGCGGCAGTCTCATGTCGAATTCCCGTGGATGCGGGCCGAAGACTATACCTCCGCCTCGCCATACCGGAGACCTGCGCGTCCCGGCTCTCGCCCGGCCAGTGCCCTTCTGCCGCCAGGGTTTTTTTCCACCGCCCCGCACCATTCCGCGGGTCTTGGTGGCCAGAGTTCCCTGCCGCCGATTGACCATCTGAGCCTTTACTACCTGGTGAACAACGGCCTCATTGGGTTCGATCCCAAAAACGCTGTCTTTCAAATCTATTTCACCAACCTGGGCTCCGGCCATATTGAATACAGCTACCTTAGGCATGATAGTAAACCTCCTTCACCCTATGCCTTTACCGAATTCTTGATGGATAGCAGGCCTTTACGGGGACCTGGCACTGCTCCCTTGACAAGCAGGATATTCTTCTCAGGATAAACCTTGAAGATGGTCAATCTCTGTACCGTAATCCGCTTGCCGCCAAGTCTGCCCGGCATTTTTCTGCCTTTGAATACACGAGCCGGTCCCTTGGCTCCCAATGAACCCGAGCGGCGGTGATATTTCGATCCATGCTGCATCGGCCCGCGATGGAAATGGTGGCGTTTGATGCCGCCGGCAAACCCTTTCCCTTTGGAAATCCCTGATACGTCAATCAGGTCTCCCTCCTGGAATTGCTCTACACCAAGCTCTTGGCCGATCTCGTATTGTCCCGCATCCTCGACGCGGAACTCCCTAAGCCATTTTAATGGTTTGACATTGGCTTTGGTGAATTGACCGCGATCGGGGCGATTCAATTTCTTATCCTTTACCCCATAGAATCCAACCTGAATGGCACTATAGCCATCAGTTTCCGGAGTCTTTTTCTTGGTGACCACACAGGGACCGGCTTCCAATACGGTAACAGCTGTTGCGCGGCCGTCTTCGCTAAAAACCTGGGTCATTCCAATTTTCCTGGTTAGTAGTCCCTTTTTGACTGATGTTAACACCTTTTCTCCCTCCTAATACAGCTTCCTAATCCCTGGTTTAGAGCTTAATCTCTATATCTACACCGGAAGGCAGGTCCAGGTGCATGAGGGCATCGATAGTTTTGGGATTGGGATCCAGAATATCAATCAATCTCTTGTGGGTCCTCATCTCAAATTGTTCCCTGGAATCCTTGTTCACGTGTGGCGACCTCAGGACGGTATATAAGCTTCTCTGCGTGGGAAGCGGCACCGGTCCCGAAACCTGGGACCCATTTTTCTTAGCTGTCTCGACGATCTTCTGGGCTGACTGGTCGAGCAGTTTATGATCAAATGCTTTGAGTCTAATCCTGACTTTTTGCTGACCTTTCACCTGATAGTTCCCTCCTTAAACTCCTGTCATGTACACGTCCCCGGGCGTATCGCCAGGAAAGAAGCCTGCTAATTTCATCCCCAAACCTGAGCCCGCAGGCATATCTGCTTGCAGCTGCCCCACAGGCCCATCCGGTCGGGACGACAGCCTGGCTTCTTTGCCCCTGCTGGTCCATCCTTGCTAAATGCCTATCGAAGCCCGGTGAGACTATTACTCGGAGATCCCGGTTACAAC
>CAZDND010000058.1:5818-10336 GCA_964506825.1 uncultured Syntrophothermus sp. | reverse complement strand
TGGGATAGATATTCTCTCCGCCACGGATGATCATATCTTTAATCCGGCCGGTGATTTTAAAATAGCCATTCTCATCCCGGCGAGCCAAATCCCCGGTGTGCAGCCAGCCGTTCTCGTCAATGGCAGCCGCAGTGGCTTCGGGCATCTTATAATAGCCTTTCATTATATTGTAACCCCGGGCTACGAACTCACCGTCCGTGTTGTCAGGGAGATCTTCGCCGGTTTGAGGATCAACGATTTTGCATTCG
Organism: uncultured Syntrophothermus sp.; assembly: GCA_964506825.1. GTDB lineage: Bacteria > Bacillota > Syntrophomonadia > Syntrophomonadales > DTU052 > JAAYDA01. The sequence continues at coordinate 10,088 of CAZDND010000058.1, read as the reverse complement.
ACCCCGGGTAAAGCCCTTCCCACAGTATTCACCCGTAGTTCCACGGCATCATCGACCCGGCTTTGGGTACACCCGGGGGAAGACTCGGTCTGCCCGAAGACAATTGTGATTTGGGTCATATTCATTTTATTGACCACGTCCTGCATGACCTTTACCGGGCAAGGACTGCCGGCCATAATTCCGGTTCTCATATGCGAAAAGTCTGTCTGGTTGAAATTTGGGTGTTCCAGCATGGCGATAAACATAGTGGGAACACCGTGAAGAGCAGTTATCTTTTCTGCATTGATGCAATCCAGTGATTCCTGGGGAGAAAAAAATGGTATCGGAGATATGGTCGCGCCGTGAGTCATGGCGGCGGTCATAGCCAGGACCATGCCGAAACAGTGGAACATGGGCACCTGGATCATTAACCGGTCAGCGGTTGATAAATCCATGCAATCGCCGATATTTTTGCCGTTGTTCACTACGTTGTAATGGGTAAGCATTACCCCCTTGGGGAACCCGGTGGTTCCGGAAGTGTACAGCAGGCTGCAGACATCATGCTTGGAGATTGACGCCGAGCGTCGGTAGATTTCTTCAATCGGAACCCGCTCAGCGGAGGCCATGGCGTCTTCCCAAGTCAGGCAACCATCCAGGGTGCAGTCGATGGTGATAATATTGCGAAGAAACGGGAGACGCTTCATATATAATGGTTTACCCGCTTCGTGGGTCGACAGTTCCGGGCAGAGCCTGCGGATGATGTCCACATAGTCGGAGTCTTTATACCCATCAATCATCACCAGGGTATGAGTATCTGATTGACGGAGCAAATACTCAGTTTCATAGATCTTGTAAGCGGTATTAACCGTTACCAGCACCGCACCAATTTTGGTCACCGCCCAAAAGGTTATATACCATTGGGGGACATTGGTGGCCCAAATGGCGACATGGTCGCCAGGTTTAACTCCCAAACTTATCAGGGAACGGGCAAACATATCGACATCGTCTCTGAATTGGCTGTAGGTCCTGGTGTAGTCCAGGGTGGTGTAGCGAAATGCATATTGGTCGGGAAATTCTTCCACCATCCGGTCCAGTACCTGGGGAAACGTGAGGTCAATGAGAATATCCTTTTCCCAGACATATTTGCCGGTGCCGGCATTATTATCGATCAGATAACTTCTGGCTTTGCTGGATTTAGTGAAACGGCTCATATAATTGGCAAAATGGGGGAATACAATCCCTGGGTCGACCAGGTCTGCTGACCAGCGTTTTACCCATTCCAGGGATACATAGCCTTCGTAGTTGACTGAACCCAAGGCAAACATCATATCATCGATGGGCAGATCACCTTCACCCATCATGCGATATTGGATGGTGCCATTTTCGACCACCGAATCTTTGATGTGAACATATTTTATATAAGCTCCCAGATTCTTCACTGTCTGGCTGGGAGTCTCGTTTGCGAATCGATATGGGTGATGCAGATCCCACAAAGCAGCTACGGCGTCACTGGGTATGGCGTCCAGAAGGCTTCGTAATCGGGCTGAATCCGCATATACTCCATTGGTTTCCACCAAGAGGGTCACGCCATGTTCTTCGGCTATAGGAGTAAGCCGTTTGAGTGCCGTCAGGACCAGTTCGTCATCTACCGGGCCCATGGGATGAGGTTCCAGGTCAGCCAGGATGCGAACATACGGGGTACCTAGCTTGGCAGCCAGAGTAATATACTGAACAATCTCCCGATGATTTTCCTCTGCCTTTGCGGGAAATTTGAGACAACAACCTGAAGATAGACAGGGAATTTCTAACCTTAGGCTGGATAGCTTTTGAATGGTCAGCGGCAGCTGTTGGTCGGTAAAAGGCTGGGCTTTTACGGCAAAGATTTCCGTGCCCAATCCGCGAATTTCGATGCCGTCAAAGCCAAAGTCTTTGGCCATGGAATAAATATCCGACCAATTGAAATCAGGACATCCCAGCGTTGAAAAAGCAATCTTCATAAAAAAACAATCTCCTTCCCTTGATTGGGTTGAACTATAGGATGATGGGGCTTAGACATCGATCTCAGTTGGATCAAACCACAATCGAAATCGATGGATAATTTTTCATGCCCAATAAAAAAGTTTAGAAAACAAAAGGACGTCATCCTTGACGACCCTGAGGTGTTACTGGGGATAAAATCCTCATACCCGGCATAATCAGAATGGCAAAATTTGAAATGCAAGCCTCCTGATATCGACAAATGATACCCGGGTTGAGAAAACAATGCAAATCCAACTGCCGTTGAGGTGGCCGTTTTGCTTGCGTATATCGGCCTTAACTCTGCCCACTACATATTATAACGCGATTTTTAGCCAAGGGAAGTATCTAAACTACAATAGACAGATTGCCCATGTTTCCCAAGGCCGGGAATGCAATCGGAATTGAAAAAGCTGATTCCCATTGGAATATTGAGGAGGTGGTGGCGTGCTTCACCAAAGGGGAAGTCCGCTCTTGCGGTTATATTCTTCTTTTAAGGTTATTAAACGAGCCAAATCGATATCTTCCTGACCGCCGGAAGCTTGGGATATGAGCTGCTTTGACTGGCGGAGTTCATTTAGGGTCAGGGTGGGATAATCTCCAGACAGGTAAAAGCCATTGGGCAGCCGGGAATAATGTAATTCTCCGGTGGGTTTCACCCAGCGGTCACTGGTGTCTTTTACGCCTACCCTCATTTTTTCAGCCATTGCCAGGAATTTATCATTTCCGGTGGTTAAATAGATCTCATAAAGGAAATTCATTTCGGCCAGCTGATGGTTGAGCGAGGTATGAGTGCGGCTGTTGCCCAGGAAGTCCCGATAATCAGGAACCAGCAGGCCTCCTTCGGTTCGGTAGGCAGCAGAATCTGCAAAAGAGCACAGGAAATCAGCATAAGTCCGGGCGGCCTTTAAAGCTTTCTTTTCTCCGAATGCATGGTAACATTCCAGTAGAAAACGAGCGGCATCGGTATTAAATCGCGTGTCAAGAAAACCGCCCTCGAAGCCGTATAATTGGTATAACCAATCAGAGCGGGGGCTAGTGGGCCAGATCCCTTCATCGTTCTGTGTGGATATGGCTCCGTACATGGAGTTGATGGCAATCGCATAAGCAAATCGACTTTTCGTATTTGCAAATAATTTCCCCACATGCTGAGCGGGACAAAGCCAAAAACCCCGCGGATCAGTGGGTAGGTAGCTGGACGGAACCGGTTCATAGCTTCCCTCCTTCCAAAACTTCCGGGTTTGGTTCAAATCGGCAATTTGGATTCGGGAGACATCGGTTCCGCTGTCCCAGTTAACAAGAGGGTAGCGGCTGACTATTCCCCATAAACGGATCGGATCAGGGGTGGGAGCCGAGAGGGTATACCGGAATTCGCTTTTACCGTCAGCTTCTCTGGAGGTAATAGGAATGACCGCGGTTTCCTTGATAACCCCACGCCCTAAATCCTGGAATTGATTTACGGGCCCGAGGACCAGGGAACAGTCCTGGTTATCCAGGAACACCAGCTCAGATGGCCAGGTATATAGTGACTTGAGGGGATAAAGTTTACTCCAGTAGGAATTTCCCCCGAAAGGCTTGCCATATGGATAGGTAATAGTATTGGCTTCATGAGGCAGGGCGCTGTCAAGAGTCAAAAGGCAGCTGTAGCGGTATCCCTGCGGGACACTACCTTGTGATTCGATAAAAAATATCACATCTCCGTTGGTCAGATTACGCGAGGTTATTTCGATTCGCCCAATCTCTTCACCTTCAAGCAGGATCGTTTCCTGATAAAATGATTCGGTCAACAGGGTCTGAGTGCGGTTTAGGGGACCAGTCGATTTAATCGTCAGTCCTGGTTGGAGCTCTACTTGGAATGACAATTTTGAGTGAAGAGCAATGTCTTTTTGGGTGGGGACGAGTTCGGAACTTAAGGCCAAGCCTGGTTCAATAGCCATCATAATCCAGACCAAAACCAAGATGGAAATCAATGACATGCATAATCCCCTCATGCTGGGGAGCATGGCAGCCACCCCCTTGCTATGATAAATTCAACATTATGGGTACCATGTCCCTTCAAATGATACTACACTTCGCCCCATTCTCACAGACTGTTGTGCCGGGTGACAATCCGGCGGCAGGTTCTAAGAGGGTATATTCCCAGGCTCATGCCGTTCGCGAGTTAGACTCCTGATTCACTGATGATGACGCAAGCTGCTGCCAGCATACGGGATCGATGCTTGGGCTCCACAGGTTATCCAGCACGGACCTTTGAAGCAGATCCTGCTTTGTTTTC
>CAZDND010000058.1:0-5776 GCA_964506825.1 uncultured Syntrophothermus sp. | reverse complement strand
ACTTATGTCTAAGGAGGGAAAAATTATCCTTGGGAGTGAGGTGCGCATCGGCTCAGGTCAGCATACTATAGTCAAGGTAAGGATGAAATCAATAAAAACTGGTCTTTTGCTGGACAATGTGAGCAGGCGGTAACACAATAGGATTAAGTAGATCAGATTTGGGAAAAGAGGTCCCTGTTAGCAATACAGATATGGAAGATGCAGGTGAATGGATTTATGAACACTTATGCTTCAAAGGCCGGCTTGCCGCCGGGAAGCCTGGTCCATATCGGCGAACCGAAGAATGACACCATGCAGATGAGGATCCTCAGCTATTCTCACGACAAATATGACGAAAAATGCCTGAATATTGATGACATAAGCCTGCTGAAGCTGGATGGTCCCAATTTGCACTGGATCAGTGTAGAGGGAATACACGATACCGACATGCTGGGGAAACTGGGCGGCTATTTTCGGATTCATCCATTGGTGTTGGAAGATATTGCCAGCGCCCGGCAGCGTCCTAAGATTGAAAATTATGAAGCCTACACTTATGTGGTAGCCAAACAGCTATCATATGACGATGAAGCGGGCGAGTTTTGCACTGAACAGGAAAGCTTCATCCTGACGGAGAGCTGTGTTATCACCCTCAGTGAACGGGAATCAGAGACCTATGATCCGGTGCGCAAAAGAATTAGAGAAGGAACCGACCGTTTCAGGACCATGGGGACGGATTACCTTATCTATGCTCTCCTGGACCTGATTGTTGATGATTACTTTGTGGCCCTGGAGGAGTTGGGCGACAAGATCGATCTGATTGAAGAAGAGTTGATTTCGAAACCCACGCCCAGTACCCTGCATACGATTCACAATTTGAAAAAGCAAATGCTTTATCTGCGTAAGACCATATGGCCACTAAGAGAAGTGATAGGGGCTCTGGAAAGACACGAATCACCCTTGGTTAAAGGTTCAACGGACATATATCTAAGGGATCTCTACGATCATGTGATTCAGGTGATGGATATCACCGAAACCTACCGGGATGTACTGTCCAGCATGATCGATATGTATCTTTCCAGTGTCAGCAACCGGATGAATGAAATCATGAAGGTCCTGACTATCATATCGACGGTTTTTATACCCCTCACATTTATCGTGGGATTATACGGAATGAACTTCGAGAATATGCCGGAATGGCAATGGCCCTGGATGTACAAGGTATTATGGGTGATTATGATTTCTATTTCCGCCTTTATGCTGGGTTTCTTTAAAAAGAAAGGGTGGTGGTAGCCATAGGTGCTCAGAGATGCGGGCCCGGTTCCATTGAGCTGTTTCTGGAACCTGACGATGGTTCCAACGTTCAAACGGCAGGGAGGCGATCTTTGGCTGCTATGAAATGGCAAATAGGTTTGACTGATAGATTATTGGGCAAGAATTACAGGAGGATGAATGGATGAGTGAATTAGCTTTAAAGTACGGATGCAACCCTAACCAAAAGCCATCGAGGATCTATATGGAAGACGGACGCGAACTCCCGGTTACGGTACTAAACGGCAAACCTGGCTATATCAATTTTCTCGATGCCTTGAACGGCTGGCAATTGGTTACCGAATTGAAGCAAGCTGCAGGATTGCCGGCAGCAGCGTCGTTTAAGCATGTTTCACCAGCCGGAGCCGCGGTGGGACTTTCCTTAACGGAAGTGGAAAGAAAGATTTACTGGGTAGACGACATCAAGTTGACACCTCTGGCCAGCGCTTATGCCCGGGCAAGAGGAGCCGACCGAATGAGTTCCTATGGAGATTTTATCTGCCTTTCAGACATCTGTGATGCGGCCACAGCTAAACTCATCAAAGTAGAAGTATCTGATGGGGTCATTGCTCCGGGTTATGAACCTGAGGCCTTGGAAATCCTGAAGTCCAAGAAAAAAGGCAATTACAATGTGATCCAGATTGACGAGGCCTATCGTCCTGAAACCATCGAGCACAAGCAGGTGTTTGGCGTCTCATTTGAACAGGGAAGAAATGAACTGAAGATCGATAAGGACTTGCTTAACAATGTGGTAACCGAAAACAAGGAAATCCCGGAGTCAGCCAAGATCGACCTTCTCATTGCCCTGATCACCCTGAAATATACCCAATCAAATTCGGTGTGTTATGCCAAAGGCGGACAGGCTATTGGGATAGGTGCCGGGCAACAGTCCCGAATCCACTGTACCAGGCTGGCTGGCAACAAGGCAGATAACTGGTTCCTTCGTCAGTCGCCCCAGGTGCTGGGCCTCCAATTCCTGGAGGGTATCGGACGTGCTGACCGAGATAATTCAATCGACCTGTATATTGGCGACGAATATATGGATGTAATGGCCGAGGGCGCCTGGCAGAAGATCTTCCGGGTCAGACCTGAGGTATTCTCTCGGCAGGAAAAACGCCAATGGTTGGATCAAATGGACGAAGTGGCATTGGGATCGGACGCCTTCTTTCCCTTTGGGGACAATATTGAACGGGCTCACAAAAGCGGCGTCAAATATATCGCCGAACCAGGCGGATCGATTCGCGACGATAATGTCATTGCAACCTGCAACAAATACGGAATGGCCATGTGTTTTACCGGCATTCGCCTATTCCATCATTGATGCAGACGATATTGATACCTCGAAATCTGGAGTATTAGTGGAATGTTGTAAATATTCACGCTACAATGGGATTACTTGATGGAAGGAGGGATTGATCATGGAGTTTGTCGGAAAACAGCCGGGAAGGACAGCCTTGACCAGCAACGGGGTATCGACTATCAGAGGTCATGTATATAAGCGTCCTGACAAGGTAGCTATCAAAACCGAAAATTTCAGCGAAACCTATCTGGAAATGTGGCAGCGGTGTACGCAGCTGGCTAACGCACTCCTGGATAAAGGCATCAAAAAGCCGGATCTGGTGGCTACCTACATGCCTAACTCATTCCAGTTTGTGGAAGTCGTCATTGCGGCGGCGATGATCGGATTACCCCTGACTCTGGGCAACTATCGACTAACCCCCGAGGAGATCATTTATCAAGTCAACAACTGTGAGGCCAAGGTCATCTTTGTCCAGCAGGAGCAGTACGAATTAATGGCGCCCTTGCTGAATCGCATGCCCACCATCAAGGAGATCGTTTTGATAAGTGAACAGCAAGTTGATGGGGTGCTCAATTACGAGGCGTTGATTGCCGGGGGCAGCCCGGAAGACCCTCAGGTGGAAGTAGATCCCGAAGATATGCACCTGCTCTTCTACACTTCCGGTACTACCGGCAAGCCCAAAGGTGCGGTTCGTACAGTATACTGCGATTACAACATGGCCATATCCACCATCATTGAACTGGGTCTTAACCGTGATGACTCCATGTTTGTCGTGGCCCCCATGTACGCCGCTGCCACCGCCGGATATCTGATCAGTACCATAATGGCTGGAGGAACCTTGTGTATAGCCCCAGCCTTCATCCCGGCGGAAGCCTTGCGGCAGATAGATCTTTTCAGGCCCAGCTTCGTATTCATGGTGCCGGTGATGTTTGACTGGATGTTGTCCCAGCCTCCCGAAATTATGTCCAAGTATGATTTGTCTTCGGTGCGGCTGGCCGTTGCTTGCGGAGCCCCGATGCATAGCACTATCTTCCAGAAGATGGAGGACCGCTTCACCAATGCTAAATGCATCAATATGCTGGGCGCCTCGGAATTGGGTTTTGTAACCGCGATTACTACCCAGGAATGGTTTGGACAGCACAAGGAAGGCAGCATCGGTAAGGGCATTTTTGATATGGATTTGAAAATCGTGGACGAAAAGGGCAACCAAGTCGGCCTGGACGGTGTTGGCGTGCTTTATTCGCGCAGTCCCGCCACCTTTGACGGCTACTGGCAAAACGAGGAGGGTACCAAAGGTTCATTCCTGGACCACGAATGGTGTTCGGTGGGGGATATGGCCAGAATCGATGAAGACGGCTACATATATCTGGTCGACCGCGCCCAGGACATGATCGTCAGCGGCGGCACCAACATTTATCCGGCAGAAATAGAGGGCGTGATACTTAAGCTGGACGCAATTGCAGATGTAGGTGTAATTGGGGTGCCCGATGAAAAATGGGGTGAGCAAGTTAAAGCCATCGTAGTTCTGAAACCTGGTTACACCCTCAGTGAAGAGGAGATTATTGCCCATAGCCGTCAGTATCTGGCTGGATTCAAGACGCCCAAGTCGGTAGAATATGTCGAAGCCATACCACGCAATGCGGTGGGCAAAATGTTGAAAAAGGAGCTGCGAAAGCCCTACTGGGAAGGAAAACAATCTTTTATCTCCTGATAATGTTTGGGGAGTACTACTTTTCCAAGACTATCCGAGTTTTTGGTGAAGCCGCAGGGAGATCATTTTCCTGCGGCTTCAGTTAATACCAAGTCGCAGAGTTGTGGCCCAATGCCATTTTGGTGCTGCTTAATCACCAGGCGATTAGAATCAACAGTAACAATAGCAGATATTCAGGGGACTGGATAAAATTCAGGAGCCATATCCAGACAATAATGATATTATGGAAAAGAGCAGGTCAATCCATAAACCGGCAGCTGGTTATGGTTTGACAATTGACTAAATATTCTATACGATTACACTATAATCGAATAAATGATGATTTGTGACGACAATAGCACACCATCCGAAAGGTTGGGCCGCAAAGTTATGGGTCTAATGCTGAACGCTATGACTGCCAGACTGCCGAAACATGGATGATTTTTGGGCAAGCATCTATGATTCATTGGTGCTTGCCTTGTTTTTGCACAGAATACGGATCAGCATCCAGCCTGAACTAGCTTAGGGCTCAGAATTTGGGAGACGTGCCACCGTAGGAAAGGTGTTGACAGGAATGGCCAAAACGACAGCTTGTGATATCTGTGGTCAGGGAGTGGCTACGTCAGCAGAAGAATGTCCAAACTGTGGCTCGAAGATCGAAGGGGGTTTCTTCAGAAGGCTGCTTAAAAGCGTTGAAGAACGGGCGCCAATCATATGGGCGGCTATTCAGAAGAAGGTTCATAACGACCATGCCGCTTAATCGGCCCTGACCGGGTGTGCCACCGATTATTCGCCCCGCATTCAAAGCCGGGAGTCATTGGCAGGCACACAGGGGTTGTAGTGGGTGGTAAGGACTGACAGCAGACTGGTACATGTTGCATGAGCCCAGGAATAAACCTATGGCATAAAACGGAATGCATGGGAATGGCTGTCCTGTGAATAACTAAGGACGGCCATTTTCACGTCATGGATTTACTCGGGTGCAGACTTAATAAAGCAGCCCTGTTTGCGGTATAATTTATCTGCGATGCAAAAGAGGATAAGCAGCTTGCCATGAGATACGAAAATATGAAAAAAGGCACTTTTATTGAGCGGCCTAACCGCTTCATTGCCCATATTGAAATTGACGGCCGACTGGAAATTTGCCATGTGAAAAACACCGGGCGGTGCAGAGAGTTGCTCACCGAAGGGGCATCGGTACTGGTTCAGGAGAGGGACAGTCTCACCCGGAAAACAAAATATGACTTGATTTCCGTCTGGAAAGGAAGCCGGCTGGTCAACCTGGACAGCCAAGCCCCCAATCACCTATTCCGGGAGTGGATGGAAAGCAGTGATTATTTTAAGGATGTTACGTTTATCAAACCGGAACAGAAATACGGCCGGTCTCGTTTTGACTTTTATCTTGAAGCGCCAAAAAGAAAAATCTTCGTGGAGGTGAAGGGGGTCACCCTGGAAGAAGGGGGAGTGGTTAGTTTCCCCGACGCACCTACGGAGCGGGG
>CAZDND010000057.1:3071-10510 GCA_964506825.1 uncultured Syntrophothermus sp. | reverse complement strand
GCTTTGATCCAAAAAGCGCTCAACTGATTTCAGCCATCCGGCTTTTTGTGTGCCGGAAGTACTCACTGTATCTGCAATATCCTGTGCCCGTTTGTAACCGGCCAACACCTTATCTTCCGAGCACCCCACTTTGTCCTTGTCAAACCGGCAATGAAGGCAATCCCCATTGCATTGGGAGTTGATCTCCTCGCCAATAAAGACAGTTGTGGGCCGAATTTTTTCGAAACCCTGTTGGGTTCCTTTACGAATCAGGGCTTTTAATTCCTCAATTCCCTCACCACTGAAAGCGGAGAATTGGACGACTGGACAATTTAAGATAGCTGAAAGTTTGCCGGTATCGATTTCCAGACCTGATTCCCGGGCTGTCTCTATCTGATTTAGAACCAGAATCATGGGCAGCCCCATCTCCTGCAATTCCAGAGTAAGCACCAGATTTCGGGCCAACTGATTGGCATCTACGACATTCAATACCAGGTTTGTATCGGAATCCAGAATCGCTTTTTTGGCGGTCTCAGCCAAACCTTCAGCTATGCTCAGTGAATATATCCCCGGAGTATCCACCAGGTAATAGTCCCCGGTTTCCCCAATCAACATTCTTGATCTGACTGCTTCCAGGGAAGTCCCGGAATAATTGGATACCATGCTGCCCTGCCCGGTTAATTTGCTGAAAACCAGGCTCTTGCCCGAATTTGGTTGTCCGGCTAAAACGATATCCATTGGTCATCCTCCATACAATTCAAGCAATCCATCCACTGGGTTTAGCACCCTCAATCCCCAATTTTTCAATCATTCCATGCGGCATTTGGGGCAAATGCCAAACAACTTAAGTTTGTGGTCGCTCACCTTGAATCCACGACGCTCCAACTCCATCTCCAGAGTGTTGAGCAGATCTTCCTCCACCTCAATAATGGAGCCGCACTCTCGGCATATGAAATGATGATGGCAATGCCCATCACCAGTGCAGAATTCGTAGCGGTATTTCCCCTCATCAAAACTGGTCTTATGGACGATCTCCAGGCGAGCAAACAAGTCCATAGCCCTATATACGGTGGCTATTCCGATATCCGGGTGTCCCTTCTTAACCTCCATAAATACGTCTTCCGCGGTCATATGTACTTCCCCGGTGTTCATCATGGCGGTCAGAATAGCCTTACGCTGGACGGTAACCTTAAATTGGTTTTCGTTCAAAAGCCTGCAGTATTCCTCGATCATATCTGATGCCACTCCCCAGCTGCTTTGTTTTATTGATAATGATTATCATTCTAAATAATATTGTAAATGATTAAGATAGGTTTGTAAATCCTGCCAGGATTTTTTCTGTACCCTGCTGATCATCTGGGTAAGGATCATCAGACATTCTGTGGTTCCAATCAAATGTGGCAGTCTGTAATCCTCGATCTAAAGATCAGCACTGGTGTTTCGTTTCTGATGTTGTTGAGGCTTGAATGATATCCTCATTAAACATCAATGCTGATGGTGGAAGCTCATATGACATTAAGTGGGTGTACTTTTTGGAGCTGCTCTGGCATACATTATAAATTTCTGTTATACTAACGAAGAAATATTACTCCTCGGAGGTGATGATATGGTATCGAAAAATGCCATAATCGGTGATGTAATCAGAAAAGTTCCTGGAGCTGCCCGGGTGATGATGCAGCATGGCATACACTGCGTTGGTTGAGGCGGGGCTCAATATGAGACAATTGAGCAGGGTGCTCAAATGCATGGTGTAGATGTAAACAAGCTACTGGAGGATTTGGATAAATTAGCCGAAAAGCAGAGTCAGTAATCCAAGCAGATTATTCTGGAACATGTATTTTGGAGATTTGGGGACTGCAAAACCAAAGGGGTCGCAATGCGACCCCTTTTTTATTTTCTCCACCGCGTTCTTTTTTTCTTTGAATAGTCCTCGGAGGTAGTTGCGCCATACTTTCGCTCCAATATTTGTTCGGTTTTAAGAATCAGGAATACGCAGCCAACCATGAAGACAGCGATTACGAAGGATCTATTACCCATCCCGGACCCCAACATCATCCCAATCAGGGATGTTACCCATAAAGTGGAAACCGAGGAGGGCGCCATAGCTCGGGAATCTGTGAAAAGAACCAGACCACTGGTGAGAAATATCATGGCTGGTATTATCTGAGCACTGAGCCGTCCCGGATCAACCATCATGGGCCACCCCAGCTGCAGGAAAAATACCCGGGAGGTCAGGGCTACCAGAGCTGAACCGCCGCATATAATCGCATAGGTACGGCCCCCGCCAAAATGCTCGTTGGTTTCGTTAAAATAGCCAATAACCGTTCCCACCAGGATTGAGATTACAATCGGCCCCAAACAGTCATATAGGTTCAAAACCGGCCTCCTAAAGGAATTCCAGTCACTGCCCCCTATAATTCGGAGCTTCCTGGGTGATAGTAACATCGTGCGGATGATTTTCTATAAAACCCGCATTGGTAATGCGAATAAATCGGGTTTTCGTTTTCAAATCCTGGATGTTCTCAACTCCGCAGTATCCCATGCCCGCCTTCAACCCTCCTACCAATTGGAAGATCGTGTCGGCCACCGGACCCTTGTAGGGTACTCTTCCCTCAATCCCCTCCGGTACGAGTTTGGACTCATTTTCCTGGAAATAGCGGTCGCTGCTTCCGTCCATCATAGCCCCCATGGAACCCATTCCCCGATAGAGTTTGAAGCTTCGTCCCTGGAGAATGATAAGCTCTCCGGGACTTTCATCGGTACCCGCCAGAATGTTGCCCAGCATAACCAAGTCAGCCCCCGCAGCGATGGCCTTGGTAATATCACCTGAATACTTGATGCCACCGTCTGCAATTATGGGTACATCGGTGCCCGCCGCTCCCAAAGCACAGTCGGCCACCGCGGATATCTGCGGCACGCCAACCCCGGCCACAACCCGGGTTGTACATATGGATCCTGGCCCAATCCCGACCTTGACAGCATCTGCTCCGGCAGCGATCAGATCCCGGGTCCCCTCGGCCGTGGCCACATTGCCGGCGATTATTTCCAGATCCGGATAGCGTTTCTTAATGGCTCTCACCAATTCCAAAACACCCCGGGAATGACCGTGAGCTGTATCGACCACAATGGCATCAACTTCTACCCCTTTGAGGGCGTCGATTCTGTCCATGGTATTGGCCGCAATCCCTACTGCCGCAGCCACCACCAGTCTTCCCCGGTGATCCTTGGCTGAATTTGGGTATTTGCGGACTTTCTCGATGTCCTTAATGGTAATCAGCCCTTTGAGATTGAAATCATCGTCGACCAGAGGAAGTTTTTCGATCTTATGCTTGGCTAATATTTGCTTGGCTTCTTCGAGAGTGGTGTGCACTGGAGCGGTAACCAGATTCTCACTGGTCATCACATCTTCGATGGGCTGTTCAAAATCCGTCTCGAACCGCAGGTCCCGATTGGTGATTATTCCAACCAGCTTTGGTCCCACGGTGATCGGTACCCCGGATATGTGGTAGTCATTCATGATACGCAGGGCATCTTTGACTCTATGCTGCGGAGTCAGGAAGAAAGGATCCGTAATGACTCCATGTTCGGAGCGTTTGACCCTGTCAACTTCCTTCGCCTGGGCTTCTATTGACATGTTCTTGTGAATTACACCGATGCCGCCTTCCCGGGCCATGGCAATGGCCATCCTGGCGTCGGTAATGGTGTCCATTCCCGCACTCATGATCGGCACATTGATCCTTATATTTCGAGTCAGTCTGGTGCTAACGTCTACATCTCTGGGTATGACCTCGGCCTTTCCCGGAACCAGCAGAACATCGTCGAATGTTAGCCCTTCCCTGTTGAACCGTTCTTCCATGATGGCCTCCTGTAAATTTTTTTAGTATTATATCACACAACCTGCCCAAGGAAATGAAGGTTTTAGGAAATAACCAGCCATCAGAGCCTTGACAAAGGTATTAGCCTATCATCAATCAACCAATCTTATTTATAAACCACCAGTCAATCACAGTAACCATACTCTGATTGTTGTTTATTGAGGGATCAGGTTATGGGCGCAGTTTCAGTCTGGTTTTCATCGCCCGGTACAAATATTCATTGGCACTCATCATGCCCAGATATTCTTTGGGTTCGCCATGATAATCTGATCCCCCGCTGAGGAGAAGATTTCTTGACCGGGCTAATCTTCGGTATCGAATTGTATCTTCGATCGTGTGGGCAGGATAATGGGCTTCAATGCCGTCAACGCCCATTTCCAAAACCCTTTCCAGGAGATGCTGCTTCCTGATGAGCCCGGGATGAGCGATTATTGACAGACCGCCACAATTACGAATAGTCCGGATCGCCTCCTCGGGAGCCATCTTGTATCTTGGATGATAGGCGGGTCGTCCATGGCCCAGGTACAGATCAAAAGCTTCCTTTACATTCTTGACATAACCCTTCTCAACCATAGCCCTGGCGATATGCGGACGTCCGTACAACCCTCCGGAGGCCAGCTCCGCAACTCTTATCATATCGACCTGCACACCATGTTTGTGGAGCTTATCTACCATAATGGCAGCCCGATCGGATCTGGCGGTCTGAAGTGGGCCCAGTTTCTTCAGTAATAACTGGCTGGTATGATCAACGAACAATCCAAGAAGATGGATTTCGCAATCGTCCAGGTCGGTACTGAATTCAACTCCGGGAATGATCTCAATTTGCTCTGCACTCTCCGCTGCAAAATCCAGAGCCGGAATAACTCCATCAACTGTATCGTGATCCGTTATAGCGAGGCCGCTCAAGTTAGCTGCCAATGCCTGCCGCACCACATCCCGCGGAGAATATCTGCCGTCCGAAGCAGTTGTATGAACATGCAAATCGAATCTCATCAATGTTATCAACTCCAGATAGATTGCTTGCTAATGCAATCTGCTATTCCGTAGATTTATGATCATAACGCAAGCATCATATACTATCTTCATATAGCAACGGTATTCAGGATATCTATTTATAGTTTTGGTCCAGAAAATGAGCTCCGCTGCTTTAGTGACGGACCGATCAAAAGGTCAACAACAAATGCTCTGGTGCAACTGCTTTTAGTCTTCTACACTGGCCGTCATACTACCCTTAGTGCTTTCTATTGTACCTCTAATATCTTATCCATAACAGCTGAGAGCCTGCTCGTTTAAGCAGGCTCTCAGTTAATGTTTATGTTTTTCTCTAGCGTGGTTCAACAATAAATTTGATTGCAGTTCTCTCTTCGCCATCAATAATAATATCTGTAAACGCTGGAATACATATCAGATCCATGCCACTGGGAGCAACGAAGCCACGAGCGATTGCAATTGCCTTGACAGCCTGGTTTATGGCTCCAGCCCCGATCGCCTGCATTTCTGCAGAACCTTTTTCTCTTAAGACACCCGCCAATGCACCGGCAACTGAGTTGGGGCTGGATTTGGCTGAAACTTTTAATACCTCCACAACATTACCCCCTTCAAATACTGCATCTAAGAGTTGTTCTAAATCATTATATTCGGAACATTTCTTATTATTCCTGCAAATTAGGAGGTTTATTAAGTATTTATTTCCACTCTATACTTATGCTTCCACAAACCTCTTGATCCGTTTAATGTTGGAGACCCGAAGGGTGCTGTCATCCACCTCCAACATAACTGCATCCAGCTGGGCTGTTCCACCTGCTACTTCGAAATAATTGGGCCGTTGAGTCAAAAATCTCTCTATAATCAGGTTGGATTTCACTCCCAGAATAGAATTCAGAGGGCCAGTCATGCCCACATCGGTTATATAGGCTGTTCCGCCGGGAAGAATTCTTTCGTCGGCGGTCTGTACATGAGTGTGTGTTCCCATGACTGCCGTGACCCGGCCATCCAAATACCAACCTAAAGCCTCTTTTTCGGATGTGGCCTCAGCATGAAAATCCACCAGTATTATGTCGGCCGAATCCGCAATTTGTTTTAGGATGTAATCGACGGTACGGAAAGGACACTCAAGACTAGCCATAAAAACTCGTCCCGAAACATTGATCACTGCGATTCTGCGCCCAGCTGGGCCGGAAAATATGTTGTAACCTCTGCCCGGACAGTCATCAGGATAGTTTGCCGGGCGGATAAGGCGAGGCTCGGTGTCAATGAACTCAAAGATTTCTTTGTTGTCCCATACATGATTGCCCATGGTTATAACTTCAATCCCCTGTTGGATGAATTCGCGGGTTATCTCGCGGTTGATCCCCTTACCCCCAGCGGCATTTTCACCATTAGCCATCACAAAATCAATTTTTTCCTCTTTAACGATTGTCGGCAATAATGCGGTAACAGCTTTTCGTCCTGATTTCCCGACAACGTCGCCAATCATCATGATCCTCATTATTTAATTCCTCCCCAACTTCACATCAGCTTGTTTTTCATATCTCCTATACATTATAACGATATTCGATTAGAGCAAACCATTTTTAGGCAATGGGTTGATCAAGATGGTCATAGACTGTGGCGATGGGCCGGTCATCCCAAAAAAAAAAGGGCTTCAATGAAGCCCTTGGTATAATGCCTATTTCGCGTGCTCTACTGCTCTGGTTTCCCTTATTACCACAACCCTTATCTGTCCTGGATAATCCATTTCCTGTTCTACCTTCCTGGCAATATCCCGGGCCAAGCCCATGGAAGCCAGATCGTCAACATCATCAGGTTTCACAATGATCCTTATTTCACGTCCAGCCTGAATAGCGAAGGATTTTTCAACCCCGGCAAATGACTCAGCCAATTCCTCAAGCTTCTGGAGCCGTTTGATATAAGATTCCAATGATTCTCTTCTCGCTCCGGGCCTGGAGGCAGATATGGCATCCGCCGCCTGCACCAATATCGCTTCCACGCTCTGGTAATCAATGTCTCCATGATGGGCAGCGATAGCATGGATCACGTCCTTGTTCTCGCGGTATTTCTTGGCCAACTCGATCCCTATCTCTACGTGGGGTCCACTTACTTCGTGATCGACTGCTTTCCCAATGTCGTGAAGCAACCCAGCCCGTTTAGCCAAGGGGATGTCTGCATCCAGTTCGGCAGCCATGATTGCTGCCAGATGTGCTACTTCAACCGAATGACGCAGAACGTTCTGCCCATAGCTGGTCCGATATCTGAGCCGGCCCAATAATTTGATAATTTCCGGATGCAGCCCATGGACTCCAACCTCGAAGGCCGCCTGTTCCCCAACTTCCCTTACGTGTTGGTCCACTTCCTTTTGAGCCTTTTCCACCATCTCTTCGATGCGGGCAGGGTGGATCCGACCATCAACAATCAACTTCTCGAGGGCTACCCGGGCGACTTCCCTTCTAATGGGGTCGAAGGAGGATAGTATTACCGCCTCTGGCGTATCGTCAATTATCAAATCCACTCCGGTAAGGGTCTCGAAGGTTCTAATGTTTCTGCCTTCCCGTCCTATGATCCTGCCCTTCATCTCATCGCTGGGCA
>CAZDND010000057.1:0-3061 GCA_964506825.1 uncultured Syntrophothermus sp. | reverse complement strand
GCCTCCGCCTCAACAGACCTTATCATTAATGCCATATCCTGGCGGATCTGATCTTCAACATTTTTCAAAAGCAGCTGCTTGGCGTCTTCGGAGGTCAGCCCCGATAGTCTTTCCAATTCCTTTAACTGCTGGCCCAACAACAGCTGTAGATTCTGTTGAAGCTTTTCAGACTCCTTTTCTTTCGCATGTATGGACTCTTCGCGCTGCTCCATGGTATCAAGTTTCTTATCAAGGGATTCCTCTTTTTGGATTATCCTGCGTTCGATCCTGTCTAATTCACGCCGACGTTCTCGATTATCCTTTTCAACCTCTTGCCGGGCCTTATGAATCTCTTCTTTCGCCTCGAGCAAAGACTCTTTTTTCTTGGCTTCGGCTACTTTAATCGCATCTTCGTAAATCTTCTTGGCCTGTTCTTCGGCTGAACCCAGCTTGCTCTTTGCAAGCATATCATTTACATAATATCCAGCCGCAGCGCCGGCTCCAACACCAGCTAACCCTATCAATACAGTTTCTAAAATCAGCGATCACCTCACTCTTCCATCAAATCCAACCATTAACTGGAGTAATTAACTTCCACATACTTCTATAACCGGAAATAGGCATAAAATAAAACCGAGTAGAGCACTCGGTTATCCTGTGAAGACTTTCACCTTGAACCCTATTGGTGCGGTGAAAGCCTCCATTTCTCTAATATGATTTTATTCACTAAGCCCACAAGTGTCAAGTTTTTACTCCTCCACCGGGGTTTCCACCGGGGCTGCGGCGGGGGGTTTGAGGAAGGCCCTGACTCTGACATCCAACTCTTCCAAAGCAACGGGGTTATTCTTGAAATATTCCTTGGTATTCTCCCTGCCTTGACCCAGACGTTCACCCTCATATGAATACCAGGACCCACTCTTTTGGATAATTCCGCTTTCAGCAGCGATGTCCACCAGGTCTCCTATCATAGAAATCCCTTCACCGTACATGATGTCAAACTCACACTGCCTAAAAGGCGGAGCAACCTTGTTTTTAACCACCTTGACCTTGGTACGCGATCCCAAAACCTCCGTGCCCTGCTTGATGGCTTCCCCTTTTCTAACTTCAAGACGGACCGAGGAGTAAAATTTCAGAGCTCTTCCCCCGGGAGTCACCTCGGGATTACCATATACGACCCCCACCTTCTCGCGTATCTGATTTATAAAAATCACGCAGGTCTTGGATTTGCCCACATAAGCAGTCAATTTACGCAAAGCCTGAGACATCAATCTGGCCTGCAGACCAACATGAACGTCTCCCATATCCCCTTCCAACTCTGCCCGGGGAACCAAAGCCGCTACTGAGTCGACCACTACCACGTCCACCGCTCCGCTCCTGGTCAGTGCCTCGGCAATTTCCAGCGCATGTTCACCCATATCCGGCTGGGAAACCAGCAGATTGGCAATATCAACTCCCAAGTTCTTGGCATAAAGAGGATCCAAGGCATGTTCCACATCGATAAAGGCTGCTATACCGCCCATTTTTTGAGCCTGAGCGATTACATGCAGGGCTACGGTAGTCTTACCGGAAGACTCGGGGCCAAATATTTCAATCACCCTGCCGCGGGGCAAGCCACCGACTCCCAAAGCCATATCCAGGGATAAACAACCCGTCCGAATGGCTTCAACATTCATATTCAGGTTTTCGCCCAACTTCATTATCGAACCGCGGCCGTAGTCCTTTTCTATCTTGCGAATCGCATTCTCCAGGGCCTCATTTTTCTCCCGATCATTTTTCTCGCGGCTATTTTCTCTTTCGGCCACCCCGATCCCCTCCTCAAACATATGTTCGCTTAGTTAATAATATCTAAACTCTTGATCCAAGTCAACCGGTAAATGGAAATTTTTCTACAATTGTATATATGGGACCGGATGAGGTCAATTCGCTACGGTACAAAACCAGTTCCCGTACCTGAAAACTACCCACGGTCCTGGGCGGCACGTAATTCCTGGCCCACTCAATGATTGGTTCTGGCGCCGCATTGTTGTTGAGCCTTCCTATGGTCAGATGCAGCTTGCGATTTTTTTCCGGATCAAATCCTGCCGGCAGCAGCCCTGCATCCAGCTTCCTGCCCACTTCGGCAGCCATATGGGTCTCTCCGGTTACACTCATCCAGACCACCCGGGGATTCTTCCAATTAGGGAAAAATCCTGGTTTCCCAAGGCCCAGCCTCTGGACAGAGCACCCTTCAACACAGGTTCGAGCCACTTCGACAAGTGCGTCGATCTTGTTCGAAGATACCTCTCCCAGGAATTTCAAGGTGAGATGGATGTTTTCGGCCTCAACCCATTTTATGCCCCGCACACCCTGAACTGACTGCCGGGTGGTCAAATCGATTTGGGTCTTCAACTCATCGGGAACATCATAGGCAAAAAACAACCTCATTCTATACCTTCCAATCTTCTCCTCAACCAATCAAGGGCCAGGCGAGCCGCCCTCTGGCGGATCATTGTCCGGCTGCCGCTCAGCCTCAGCTCACGGCTCATGTTTCCACTGCGGTCGGAAAGACCCAGGTATACCAATCCTACTGGCTTTTCAGGTGTTCCGCCCTCCGGGCCGGCAATCCCGGTGATAGCTAATCCATAGTCACTTTGCGCCAGACCTCTGATACCGCGGCTCATTTCCCGGGCCACCTCATTACTGACCGCCCCGAATTGCCGAAGGGTGTCAGGATTGACCCCCAGAATCTTTTGCTTGGCCTCATTGCTATAGGTTATGGCTCCTCCCCAAAAAGAATGAGAACTGCCTGGAATGTCGGTCAACATAGTTCCCAGCAAGCCTCCGGTACAGGACTCTGCCACCGAAAGGCAGAGGTTCGCTTGTTGCAAGAGTCCGATAACCACTCCAGCCAAGGTATCATCGCCTTGTCCATAAACAGATGGCCCCAACAATCTGCGGACTGAAGCCTCCCGATCGCTCAGGATTCGGGATGCCTCCTGGGCACAGTCTGCGATGACCGATAACTTGACCAGCACTTCTCCCTGAACCGCCTGATAGGCAATTTCTTCGGGGCTGATTTTGTCTGCGAGCGGGGCTATTATTT
>CAZDND010000056.1:0-10579 GCA_964506825.1 uncultured Syntrophothermus sp. | reverse complement strand
GGAGGCATTCCCACCAGCCCCGGGGTTCCGCAAGGGGTACTGGATGACACGATAGTATGCAGATTCAATGATCTGGATTCGGTTAGAGGTGCTTTTGACAGGTTCGACGGTGAAATCGCCGCCGTCATAGTGGAACCAATTGCCGGCAATATGGGATTGGTGCTGCCCGATGTCGAGTTTCTCAACGGATTAAGAGACCTGTGTACAGATAATCGAGCCCTCTTGATTTTTGATGAGGTGATATCGGGATTTCGGGTAACCTACGGCGGGCTCCAGAATTTGTTGGGGATAGAACCAGATCTCACTTGTTTGGGAAAGGTTATCGGTGGCGGACTGCCTGTGGGCGCCTATGGAGGAAGACATGAAATAATGGAGATGGTGGCCCCCCAAGGTCCGGTCTACCAAGCTGGCACATTGTCTGGAAACCCTCTGGCGGTAGCGGCTGGGATTGCCACTCTCAAGATGCTCCGGGATGGAAATTGTTATGAGGATCTGAGCATAAAAGCATATTTTTTGGAAAGCCGGCTCAGAAATGTATTCGAGGAGATCGGCATCGACATAGCCATGAATCGCCTTGGTTCCATGTTCAGCTTGTTTTTTACCAGCCAAGAGGTGGTTGATTACGAAACCGCTTTGACTGCGGATACCAGCCAATACAGCCGTTTTTTCAAGGGTATGCTGGAAAACGGTATCTATCTGCCCCCATCCCAATTTGAAGTGTGTTTTTTATCAATGTCCCACAGCGACAATGATATTGAGCAAACCGCTGAGGCAGTCTGGAAGGTTCTCGACAGCATTCGATTGTAAGGGAGGGTGCTGATATTGCTTAACATTACAGCAAATCCTGCCCTTAGGTTTGCAAGGATTGATAAAGCCACATCGGTGAAGGGTGGGGCGGCTGAGGAATTCAGAGGCGAGTAATCTGAAATTTTCGAAAAAAACGAATTAGATTTGGAGCTGTAAAAAAAGAGGAATACACCTGTTCTTATAGAAGATTTACTGATGAATGTTGGCGTTCGGCAGTGATGAGGATCACCTTTGGGGACCAGCTTTATCGTCGGGCGTTATGGCATGTTTAGCTGCAGACAATTGCCTGGGGCAAAAGATTTACTATAATTTCTACTGGAGGTGGTTTTCGAGGCTCGTTGAAACGCGGTGGGAACAAGGTTTATTTTTTATCAGGAACGCATAGAAGACCATGAAAAGGAGGAAAGAACTTTGAAAATTGCTGTGTGTGTAAAGCAGACATTTGACACAGAGGCTAAGATCGTTCTGAAAGATGGGAAAGTTTCCGGAGATGGCGTAAACCTTATCATTAACCCTTATGACGAAGTGGCTGTAGAAGAAGCCCTGAAAATCAAAGAAAAGCAGGGTGGCGAAGTAATAGTCATCTGCGCCGGCGGTGACAGAGCCAGCGAGGCGATTCGTCAGGGTTTGGCCATGGGAGCAGATCGGGGAGTATTAATCAAAGTAGCCGATGGTGATTTGGATGAGTATGCCAGGGCAGTTATGCTTGCCGGCGTTCTCAAAGAGCAAGCCGCGGATTTAATTCTGTGCGGGCATGTAGCCGCCGATGACGGTTCTTCGCAGGTTCCCACTCGGGCCGCCGAAATTTTGGGAATACCTCATGCTAACGTAGTGACCAAATTGGACTTTGATGGAATGAAAGCAATATGTACCAGGGAAGTTGACGGCGGGATGGAAGTCATGGAAGTGGCTCTTCCGGCGGTTGTTACTTGCCAGGTAAGTCTAAATGAGCCCCGTTATCCTTCCATGAAGGGGATTATGCAAGCCAAGAAAAAACCCATCGCCAATGTAGATGCTGCGGCGATTGAGTCTAAAGCCAAAATTATAGAACTGTCCCTCCCGGCAGCCAAGCAGGCTGGCAGGAAGATCGAGAATATGGATCCTGAGGATGCAGCTAAGGAACTGGCAGCATGGCTGTTGAACGATGTTAAGATCGAAATAAAAAAATAGTGTCTGGCAACCAGACTGATTATTTCGATGTATCACTAATAAAGGAGGGTGACTAATGGCAAAGGGAACATGGGTTGTCGTTGACCAGAGAGATGGCAAGATTCGCAAGGTTACTTTTGAACTGCTTGGAGCAGCTCAGGGGTTTGGTGAAGAAGTCTGTGCAGTGGTAATTGGCAGTGGTGTGCAAGGATTGGCTGCAGAGCTTGGCAAATTCGGTGCAGACAAGGTCCTCGTTGCTGATGATGCGGTATTCGCTAACTACAATACCGGCGCATATGTAGCTCAGATGGCAGCAATGATAAAGGAATATGATCCGGCTACGGTGTTGTTTGGTCATACTTCGATGGGAAAAGATCTGGCAGCAAGACTAGCTCAGAAATTGGAACTGGGTATGGCAACGGACTGTGTCGCTGCTGAAATCGCTGGCGGTAAAGGTGTATTCACCCGTGCCATTTATGCCGGAAAAGTATTGGCAAAGGTCGCTGTTGAGAGTGTGCCGGTTATGGCCACGATTCGCGCCGGAGTCATGGAATTGTCAGAAAGCGGCAAAGCTGGCGAGGTTGTAAACGCTGCGGTTGTTGCAACAGCTGCCGATGTATACCAGGATGTTAAAGAGTTTGTGGCCACAGTATCTTCCAGACCTGAACTCACCGAGGCAGACGTGGTTGTTTCTGGTGGTCGCGGCCTCAAAGGACCAGACGGAGTTAAGATTCTGGAGGAATTGGCAGACTTGTTGGGTGCTGCCGTGGGCGGATCCAGGGCCTCCATCGACTCCGGATGGCTTGGACACGAATACCAGGTTGGCCAAACCGGAAAAGTTGTCAATCCGAATCTGTATATTGCAGCAGGGATTTCGGGAGCTATCCAGCATCTGGCTGGAATGTCCTCCTCCAAGTTCATAGCAGCGATCAATACCGATACGGAAGCTCCGATATTCAGTGTAAGTGACCTAGGGGTGGTCGGTGACCTGTTCAAAGTGATTCCGGTTGTCACCGCGGAGCTCAAGAAATAGTTTAAGAGGCAGGGCGCCGAAAGGCGCCCTTAATCCTGCTTAAATACGAGGAGGGAATTGTCTCATGTTTTTTGGCTTTCACCCACTTGAAGTCTATGATGTTCCAATGCGGGTAGTCGGAGCCAATGTTCCCTACGAATGGTTGATTTATCTGATCATGTTCATTCCCTTGGGCATTTTTGCTGTTGGAGCATATCAGCGGATAAGTGTGTACTTTTTGGCAAATGGGAAAATGAACCGGACAGACAACCTGGGAGTTAGAATTTTATCCTTCATAACAGCGTCCTTTGGACAGACCAAAGTAATCAAGAAACCGTTGGCCGGCTGGATGCATTTCTTCCTATTTTGGGGATTTATAGTCCTGTTTTGTGCGGCGGGTATTGATGCGGCGCATTATTGGCTCGGTTGGCCTCATGTGGAGGGTGGATTCTATATTGGTTTTTCATGGATAGTAGACGTTATGGGATTTTTGGCCATGATAGGTATCATGGTATTGGCCTATACTCGCTACATTCAGAAACCCGATCGCCTTAACGACACCAAAGCCAGTGACGGATGGATCATAGCCCTGATATTCGTGATCCTGTTTTCCGGCTACATTATTGAGGGTGTCAGAATAGCCTCGCAGATCAAGATTGCGCCGCAAATGGATTTGATACTTTATGAAAGGGCAGCATCACCTTTTGGATGGCTGTTTGCCAAAATGTTTGCAGGGGCGAGCCTGTCTGGGCTGCTGCTTTTCCATCGAATTTTGTGGTGGATCCACATGGCGATAGCGTTCGCTTTCATTGGTTTGGTGCCTTTCACCAAACTTTGGCACATCTTCACCAGCATGGGTAATGCTTTTGTTCGTGACCTGGGGCCTAAGGGAGCGATCATCAAAAAGATTGATAACATTGAGGAAGCCGAGACCTTTGGCGTAGAAAACCTCGAAGATTTTTCGTGGAAAGATTTTCTGGATTTCGATGCCTGTATCAGGTGCGGTCGCTGTCAGGAAAATTGTCCTGCCTATTTGACCGGAAAACCCCTGAATCCCAAGATAACCCTGATTCAGAATTTGAAAAAGCACATGGATGAAAAAGCCCCGTATCTGGCTATTGCTCCCAAACATGGTGATGTTGAAGCTGAGATGGCCATGACTGATGATGCAGAAGAAGTTAAACCGGTCATGGAGCAGAGCATGATCTATGACGTGGTCACCACAGACGTGATTTGGGACTGCACCAATTGCAGAGCTTGCATGGAGCATTGTCCGATGTTCATCGAACACATTCCCAAGATCATTGAAATGCGTCGTAATCTGGTAATGTGGCAGGGTGATATGCCAAGCGAAGCGCAAATGACTTTCACCAACCTGGAGAGAAACTACAACCCGTGGGGAGTTGGTTGGGCTAATCGCGCAGATTGGCTGAACGACAGGGGTATTGCAGACAAGGTCAAGATCGCTGCTGAAGATAGTGATTTTGAATATCTGCTTTTCGGAGGATGTGCAATCGCATTTGATGACCGTTACAAGAAAGTTGGGGAGACGGTCGTTAAGCTGTTTGAACAAGCCGGGATGACCCTTGGATACCTTGGTACTGAAGAACAGCATTGCGGTGATACCGCCAGAAGACTAGGCAATGAATATCTGGCGCAGACGTTAATTAATGCCAATATCGAAGCATTCAATAATTATGGCGTTAAGAAGATTGTCACCACATGTCCCCACTGCTTCAACGCTCTGAAGAATGAGTATCCGCAATTTGAAGGCGGGACCTTCGAGGTCTACCATTATACAGAAATGATTGCTAAATTCATTGCTGAAGGTAAGCTCAAGCCGCAAAAACAATTGGGAACCAAGCTGACCTATCATGATTCCTGTATGCTGGGACGTCACAATGACATCTATGAAGCTCCTCGTGACATCCTCAAAGCTACTGGTAGCAATCTGGTGGAGATGGAACGCACTCGGGACAAGGCATTCTGTTGTGGAGCCGGCGGTGGCCGCATGTGGCTTGAGGAGCATGCCGTCGAAGGCTACAAACGTATTAATGACACCAGGACTGACCAGGCTTTGGCTACCGACCCGGAAATCATCATTACCAACTGCCCATTCTGCCTGACCATGTTGGATGATGGCGTTAAAGGTGCGGAGAGTACCGCCAAAGTCATGGACATCTCAGAACTTTTAGCTCAAACATTTATATGATCAGAATCGAGGTCTGTTTTGACAACAGGGGCCGAAGGGTCCCTGTTGTCTTATAATGGACGATATTAAGAGGGAACGAATTGTTTCGCCTGGGACCGAAATGCCTATATTTATTGATGCCGCCCTATTGGAGGTCGGATTCGGGTGAATGAATATTTCAGCAGGACGGGAAATCAATTCAAAGCGGGAGGGGATATTCTTGAAAAAAGCGGTTATCGTCAGTGCCTGCAGGACTGCAGTTGGTAGTTTTGGTGGAGGGCTCAAAGACGTTACAGCCCGGGAAATGGGAAGCCTGGTGATAAAGGAAGCCATACAGCGGGCTGGAATTAAACCTGAAATGGTGGACGAGGTGATATTTGGCTGCGTGCTCCAGGGAGGTCAGGGACAAAACATATCCCGCCAATGCGCATTGGATGCCGGATTGCCGGTAGAAGTTCCTACCTTCACCGTAAATAAAGTGTGCGGATCAGGTCTCAAGACGGTCGAGTTGGCAGCTCAAGCTATAAGAGCCGGAGATGCTGACATTGTGGTTGCTGGTGGTACCGAGAGCATGTCAGGAGCTTTCTTTGCTCTGGATAAAGCTCGGTGGGGATACCGTATGGGCGAAGGCAAGATTCTTGATATGATGATCAAGGATGGACTTTGGGATGCTTTCAATAATTGCCATATGGGTATTACAGCGGAGAATATTAACGATCAATGGGAAAACACCAGAGAAGAACAAGACGTGCTGGCGCTTCGCAGTCAGCAAAGAGCGGCGGCAGCAATCAGAGAAGGACGATTCAAGGACGAGATCGTTCCAGTAGTGGTGAAGACGCGCAAGGGAGAACAGGTATTTGATACCGATGAATTTGTGCGCATGGATGCAACCATGGAAAGCCTGACTAAACTCAAGGGAGCCTTCAAGAAAGACGGTTCCGTTACTGCTGGAAATGCTTCAGGCATCAATGATGGTGCAGCTGCACTGGTGGTTATGTCGGAAGAAAAGGCGATAGAATTGGGACTTAAGCCTCTGGCTGCTATTGTTGGCTATGCATCGGCGGGAGTAGACCCGAAAATCATGGGTATGGGTCCGTGGCCGTCGTCGATCAAGGCTTTGAAGAAAGCTGGTCTTACCATGGATGACATGGACCTTATCGAGGCCAATGAGGCATTCGCAGCCCAATCTGTGGCCGTGGCCAAGGAACTTAAATTCGATATTGAGAAGGTCAATGTCAATGGCGGCGCTATTGCCATTGGTCACCCAATCGGTGCCTCCGGAGCCAGGATACTGGTAACCCTCTTATATGAAATGCAGAAGCGTGATGCCAAAAAAGGATTGGCAACACTGTGCATAGGCGGCGGTATGGGTACTACATTGGTGGTTGAAAGAGAATAAAAATATAAATAAAATAACAAAGGGTCCTTCCGCTGGGCAGGACCCTTTGTTATGCTTAGTTTGCCGCCCCTGATGCCGACCAGCAATAACAGGAATTAATTTGTAGTGGTCTTGTTTTCGTCTGTTTATAGCAAGGAAGCTGTAGTAATATAATGATACTGGATTATTTCGATTGAGAACTTGATATTATTAGGAGGCAGAAAATTTTGAGAGTGGCTGTATATCCAGGTAGCTTCGACCCGGTAACCTACGGACATCTTGATGTTATGGAGAGAGCCAGTAAAATATTTGACAAAATTATTATTGCGGTTGTTTACAATGTTTATAAAAACTCGCTTTTTTCAACTGATGAACGGGTTGAAATGATCAGGGATGTAACAAAGCATATTCCTAATGTCGAAGTGGATTGTTTTTCTGGTCTTCTGGTCAATTACGTTGAGCGACGCCAGGCATCAGCAATCATTCGGGGACTCCGGACCGTTTCGGATTTTGAATATGAGTTGCAGTTGGCAATGACCAACAGTCATCTATACCCTGAGGTTGACACCATATTTATTGCTTGTGCCAGCAAATACTATTTTGTTAGTTCGTCCGGGGTCAAGGAAGCCTCGCTTTTAGGTGGGTCCGTTGAAGGATTGGTACCGCCATTGATTGAACAAAGGCTGAAAGATAAACTGCTGGCTCTAAATGGGATAAGCTAAAGGCTCAACCCCTGATGTATTTGGGTCGGTTGGCTAGTAACATAAATAATAAGCCACCAAGGGATATTTCTGGCTGGATTATGATCATAATGAACCGAAAATGGATATTTCTGGTCCAAGAACAACCCGGCGATTCTCTAGGTATGCCCAGAGGGTTATTGAGCCGGGTTTCGGTAATATGACAGTTGTGTGAAACATGGACTCTTGCCCTTGGGGTATTTGTAAATTGTCAGGGTTCCGGCAGAGGCAGGGGAGACATCCATGGACACCAGGATTATGCCGGGGGAAGATGTCCTATCGGATTGCCGTCGCGGCTGGTGGCCAGGAAACGGAACGGCAATACTTACATCAACCAATTTAACTGGGCATTTTGTAGGGTGTTCGCCAAAAGTGTGAGGTTGGCTCGACGTCAATGTCATTCAGAATCGCAGCCCGATAACGAAGATTTCGTCGCCGGACGGGCGATGGTAAATTTTACTTGGGTTGCTTTCAGGCCATGTCCATCACCTCTGAATTATTCCTCCCACGACATTTCCAAGTTCCAATATGTACAACAGATGAAGGTTTGTCCATTCCTGCCAATAGCAAATCATGGGTCCGGTGTATGAGCAGGTATCGATTGCGGTTTTTAGGAAGGGGCAGGACGACCTCGCATTACCCATTTGGAATCTGGTTATAAATATTTGCATCGGTCCAGTTTCGAAGAAATGATGGATTTGAATTCGTTCCAGAGCTATGGCTTGCTTTATTCCCAACTGAGGGCAAGACTGTACATTTGGTAATCGGGCTGAAACAGGGGGCCATAAGGATAAATAAAACGACAGACATATGGCTGTAAATGGCCAAAAATTGCCGGTGAGAAAGAATTGGCATTATCATTGGCAGGCCGGCTTACGGCAAATTTTAATAAGATTTGCCCTGAGGGAAATCGATTTTGGGGATGGGTATAGAAAGGAGAAACTGGTGCGGCAGACGGACGTGATGCTGAGAATTATGGATAAGGATAGAACCATGAGAGCCTCGTTGGCCAGAACTTCTGTTTTGGCAGAGGAAGCCAGAATGCGACAAAACGCCGGGCCGGTAGCTGCAGCGGCTCTCGGTCGAACTCTAACCGGAGCGGTTATGATGGGATTGGACCTCAAGGGCGATGAGTCGCTGACCTTAAGAATCAATGGTGGAGGGCCCCTGGGAAGCATTGTGGCCGTAGCTGAGAGTGACGGAACCGTAAGAGGATATATAGGAAATCCGGACATAGAACTGCCAGAGAAATCCATCGGCAAACTGGATGTGGGGCAAGCAGTTGGGGTGAACGGGTATTTGGAAGTGGTGAGAGATATGAGAATAAGTCAGCCGTTTATTGGACGGGTGCCCCTGGTATCGGGCGAAATAGCTGAGGATCTGGCTTCATATTTCAGTCGTTCGGAACAAATTCCATCACTGGTGTCGCTGGGGGTGCTGATAGAAACAAACTGCACCGTAGCATCTTCGGGAGGGCTGTTTGTTCAGGCGATGCCTGGCAGCGATCCAGTGATTTTGGAACAGGTTGAAAACAATGTTTTCAAAGCAGGCCCGATAAGTCATCTGGTGCAAAATAAGGAATTGGATTCAATACTTGATCAAATAATGGCCGGCATACCCTATGACATCATTGAAGAGCGAAAGGTATCCTATAGTTGCAGATGCAGCCAGGAAAAAGTATTATCGATCATTTCGGCTCTGGAAGATGAAGACATAGAAATAGCCCTGGAAGACCAGGGCTGTCTGGAGATCTGCTGCAATTTCTGCGGTGAAGTCTACCGCTTTTCGGAAAAGGAGGTTGTCCTGTTCAGAAAAACGCAGTTCAATAAATAAGCAACTGCAGACTTACAGAGCTCTTTCTATCTTTTGGGAACGGAGGCAACGGGTGCAGACGCTCATTCTCTTGGGAGTACCGTTAACCAGCACTTTAACGCTTTGGGTGTTCGGTTTCCACTGGCGGTTGGTCCTTATATGCGAATGGCTGTACTTCTTGCCAAAAGTAACGCCTTTTCCGCAAACATCGCATTTAGCCAAGATTCATCCCCCTTTCGAAGTATCACGATTAACATTCTAACAAAACCGGACCAGAACAGCAACAAGCAGGAATAAAAAAAACGGTGTGGAACTATATTTATGCAGACAGGAGGGGATTAAATGTTTGTTTTGGAAACCAATGATCTGGGAACCATTACCATTACTTTGGAAGCCGTCCAGACAATAGCAGGGATAGCTACCGTTGATTCCTATGGTTTGGTGGGCATGGTGCCGAGAAAGGTTACTTCAGGTATTGGGAGTCTCCTGGGGATGGATTCCATTCGCAAGGGCGTAGAGGTCAGCCAGAGCCCAGAGGGAATTGTCATTGATGTGTATGTTATGGTAGGCTATGGAACGAGAATATCGCAGGTTGGCTATAACATAATGCAAAAGATCAAATATATAATGGAACAGATTACCGGGATCAAGGTGACCCGAGTCAATGTCAACGTTCAAGGGGTAAGGGTTGCCAAAGAATAACCGGAGGAGGACTTTGGGGTGGTTGTGAACATTATAGATGGACTTGATTTGGCAAGGATGCTCCGGTCCGGAGCTGCCTTGTTGGAGAAGAATAAGAACAAGGTCGATTCTTTGAATGTATTCCCGGTTCCCGACGGAGATACAGGGACCAATATGTATTTGACACTCCTCTCGGCCTCTCGAGAGGTGGAGAAACGTCAGGATACCAGCATAGGCAAGGTAGGAAAAGCCATATCCATGGGTTCTTTGATGGGGGCGCGTGGAAATTCCGGAGTTATTCTGTCCCAGGTGTTCAGGGGAATCGCCAAAGAATTGGAGAGCAAGGACGGGGTCGATTCCAAAGGCCTGGCGGCTGCTTTACAAGCCGGATCAGATGCAGCCTACAAGGCAGTCATGAAACCGGTGGAAGGCACCATCCTAACGGTAGTTAGGGAAGTAGCGGGGGCAGCAGTATCAAGTGCAAAAAAGTCAGACGACATCATTAAAGTGATGCTAACGGCATTGGAGAGCGGCAAACGAACCCTGGAAAAAACACCGCAGATGTTGCCTATTCTAAAGGAGGCCGGGGTGGTCGATGCTGGGGGACAGGGGTTCCTGTTCTTGTTTGAGGGAATGATTACGGCCTTGTCCGGAGGGGATGTGGAAGCCATCGAAACGTTCGGATCTGAGACGGAATCCAAAGGGATTTCGCTTGGCGAGGAGCTTGAATATGCTTATTGCACTGAGACTTTGATAAGAGGCAGATCAATCGATCAGCACCAGATCCGGAAGGTCCTGGAACCTATGGG
>CAZDND010000055.1:1785-10686 GCA_964506825.1 uncultured Syntrophothermus sp. | reverse complement strand
TACGGCCACACCCAGGAATATGGGCGGGAAAATGATTTCCAAGGTTGTACCCAACATCGCCTTGGGAGGGATAATCACCACACCTCGTTCCTGCTCCGACTATGTCATCACCGAATATGGGGTAGCGCACATCAAAGGCCAGTCCATCAGGCAGCGGGTCAAGAATGTCGTTGCCATAGCCCATCCGGATTTTCGCGATGAGCTGATGTTCGAGGCCCGGCAGCGCAACTTGATATAATATTGAATCTTTGGCGGGTGCTGGACCCGGCCGATGAGGAGTTGCTTTTTAAGAATGATACGGCCTGCAGCCGCTGACCCAGCGATGGCAGGCCGTAGTTGCGTTTTTAAGGGCTTGGTTACGTTTCCAGCCGGAATCGGGGTTTAGGATGAGTGAGGGCAGCAAGTTTTATGAGGGGGGCAGAACTATGAGGAGAGTCGCCATTGTCAGCGGGGGTACCTCCGGAATTGGAGAAAAATGTGCTGAAAAGCTTGCCAGCTGCGGTTACCGCGTATATGCAACCGGCAGAAGGGTAAAATCGATGGGTGCTGCCAAAGCCTACACTGAGGTGCGCTGCGATGTGACCCAGGAGGATTCCGTGCGGGAGCTGGTCAATAGAGTGGTGGAAGAGCAGGGCAGGATCGACGTGCTGGTCAATTGTGCCGGTTATGCCCTGGGCGGAGGGGTGGAAGATACCAGCGTTGAAGAAGCACAGGCTCAGTTTGACACGAATTTTTTTGGAACTCACCGCATGATCAGGACGGTTCTGCCCATGATGCGAAATCAGCAACAGGGTAAAATCATCACTGTAAGTTCGGTAGCCTCAGAGTTCGCTGTGCCTTTTCAGGGTTTTTACAGCTGCAGTAAAATGGCCCTGGATGGGATGATGCTGGCCCTGCGTCTGGAAGTCAAGCCCTTTGGAATCGAAGTGGCCTGCGTCAATCCCGGGGACGTGAGATCAGGATTTACCGATGGCAGACACCAGGCATCCGGTTGCGTTCCGGAGTCGCCCTACTATGAAATGGCCATGAGATCCATTGAAACGATGAAGAGAGATGAGCTGCACGGTATGGCGCCGGAACAAGTAGCACAGTTGGTAGCGCGGCTGGCATCTGCAAGCCGCTTGAAGCCGAAATATTTTGTGGAGACCAAATACCGATTGGTGATGGTGCTGAAGAGACTTCTGCCGCTCACGGTGGTGGAGAAATTGTTGGCAGCCATATATCTGGGGGAGGAAAAAAAGTGAAGTTGCGGCAGTGGGGCGACAAGCGATTTAATGCCTTGAACCACCACCTTCGAGAGGAATTCGGGACCAAGGTTTTTAAGGTGGCGCTAAACGCAGGATTCACCTGCCCCAACCGCGATGGCACCTTAGGCATGGGGGGGTGCGCGTTTTGCAGCTCTTCCGGGTCGGGGGATTTTGCGGGAGACCGATACCGGTCCATATCCGAACAATTTCAGCAGGTTAAAGATGTTATGCATCGCAAATGGCCGCAGGCTGGTTATCTTGGCTACCTTCAGGCCTTCACCAACACCTACGGCCCGGTGGACAGATTGAGAAAGATATATTTCGAAACTCTGCAGGAGAGCGGGGTGGTGGGGCTGGCGATCGGTACCCGCCCAGACTGCCTGCCGGAGCCGGTACTGGAGTTGCTGGACGAAGTCAATCGCCAGACATATTTATGGATGGAACTGGGTCTGCAGACAATTCATCCCGCGACTGCCCGGGCCATGAATTTGGGATATGAATGGGAGCACTTCAACCAGGCGGTCCATGATTTGCGAGCCCGGGAGATAAGAGTGTGTCCCCATATCATTCTGGGACTGCCCGGAGAAACTCGGGAGATGATGATGGAAACCGCTCGGAGGGTGGCTGGGATGGACATCCAGGGACTCAAAATCCATCTTTTGACCGTCTTGGCCGGAACCCGGCTGGAAGATGACTACAACAGGAACCGGTTTGCCCTGTTGGAACAGAGTGAATATGTGGACCTGGTGGTGGATATTCTGGAGATACTCCCGCCGCAAGTGGTTATTCACCGTCTGACAGGAGACAGTCCCCGAGGTATATTGGTGGGGCCGGAATGGAGCCTTAAGAAATGGGAGATTCTAAATCAGATAGACCGAGAGCTTGCCAACCGCCAAACCTGGCAGGGAGCCCTGCACGAACCGGTCAGGAATTGGGCAAACGAAAAGTGAGTAGGCTCTCAATCCCTTGCGGAACCTGCCTACTCACCCTTCGAGGTGTACTCCAAGTTAGTACGTCCTCCTTCCATATTTACCCTTCTCTCTCCTGAAACGAGCCTAGCATCGTATCTCGAGAGATTCCCGGTCCTACGGCACTTGCAGAATCGCTTCCGGGGCGGCCCTGCCAGCCTACAGGCCTCTACCCTTGATTCCTGCTTATGTAAACACTCGGTATTGTGAGGAGTGGATTTCTGATAATGAGGTGTTTCGGCTTTCTTCAACCCCGGAGAGTCGCTACTTGCTTACCGCACCCTATTGACCAAATGGCCATCCAGACAACTTCACATACCCTCTACAACGTCCCAATCTTCTTTCAGCAGGTAACCGTTGGCTGTTCGCCTGCGAACCTTATGGGTAACCTCCATAATCAGGCGCAACCCTTTTTGAAGGCACTTTAATAATATAACTAATTTAAGATTCTGTCAATAACAAATAAAAAGAATATTTCCACAAATAACTTGTCAAAAATGTTAAATCATTGCTCCAATCCGGATTCAAGCAATAGACACACAGCCCGCAGCTTAGTTCCGGCTGCCGATCAGGTTTCTGTGATCCACCATGATGCAGCAATTCTGTACCAGGTTCAGGTCATTTTCCTTGGCCAGATCCAATCCTTCCTCCGGGCAGTTTATCCCCAACTGGAGCCATACGGTTGGAATGTTGAGATCCTTGGCCTGCTGGATGACGTCATATACCTCGTCGCTGCGGCGGAAAACATCCACCAGGTCGACTTTGAACGGAATTGATGTCAGATCGGGATAAGCCTTTACTCCAAAAAAGTCTGCAAGTTTCGGATTGACAGGTACGATTTGATATCCTTGAGACTGCAAATACTTACCGATACGATAACTGGGACGGAGGGGGTCATTGGATAGTCCAACTATGGCTATTACTTCGGCCTTTTCAAGTATCTCCTTTTTGATTGCTCCTTCGAAAACCTGGGTCATATTGTATCCTCCTTTATTATCACTACTATCATCAATAACTTGATGGTCAGCGAGAACTTGAAATGCGACGGGTTTATTTTAAATCATTTCCCCGAATATTCTTTTCCGGTAGTCATTATAAATGGACCTTCATTTCTTAAGGAAAAACTCTGAGAATCGAGCTTCCGTAAATCCCAGCAGAACCTGCCCGCCCTTGATTACGATGGGACGATGGAGAATTTTCGGATTCGCGACCATTAAATCGATTGCTTCGGCTTCGGTTAAGCTGCTGGTAGATCCAAGCCCCAGTTCCTTAAGGTTTCGGCTGCGCGGATTCACCAGATCATGAACGGCAACTCCTGCCTGAGCAGCGATATCTTTTAATTCAGCCGGTGAAAGAGGGTCTTTTTCCAAATGGCGAAATGAGATTTCGATTTTATGATCGGAAAGCCACGCTTTCCCCTTACGGCAGGTAACTCAATTGGGCAGGCAAATATAAATGGTTTCGTTCATCGCGATTCCTCCTCAGTGATTATTGTTGACCATCCGATACCCGGTTCTGCAACACCGGTTGTGTGGTAGGGATAAGATTCTCTCCCAACAATTATATCATTATCCGCGGTTTGGTAGGTTGTGTCTGGCTTCCTTGGAGGAACAGTTCAGATTCACCATCGTCCATTCGAAGATTTACTTGCATCAGACTGTGGTAATCGCAGGTTTGAATGGCGCTCTGGGTCCACAAACCTTTTGCAATGATCAAAATTGATGCCATCTTGATTGAGATAAATAAAGATTGTTCCCGAATACCTGGACTTCCAAGCTATCAGGATGACAATCATCTGCCGCCTGGGGGTTACATCCGAACATTCGCTCAGTCTTTGGGAAGGCTTAAGAATTCCAGACCACTTCAGCTTCAGATACCCTCATAATATGGGGGACGATAGGCTTGTTTCGTGATAGATTGAGAATATGATATATTTAACGAAAATGCTCAGGATGCCAATAGATATTAGGGTAGCGATTGATGATTATTAAGTTGGGGGATGTTAAGAACCATGTTGAAGAGCCTTCGCGATCCGGTCAGCGGATATACTCATCTGGGAGGGGCAATACTGTCCTTGGTTGGTGCGGTATTGATGATAAGGAATGGGTTCCAGAACCAGGAAACTGTTCAAATTGTGGGTGCATCCATTTTTGGAGCCAGCTTGCTGTTGTTATATTCGGCCAGCGCTCTTTATCACCTGCTGCCCTTGTCTGATAAGGGAATAGCCATATTGCGGCGCATCGACCATATGATGATCTACGTGCTGATTGCAGGCACCTATACGCCGATTTGCCTGATTGCTTTGCGGGAACGGGGAGGTTGGGCGCTGCTGACTGCTGTCTGGACAGCAGCTTTGATAGGATTTGCCATGAAGATATTTTGGTTCGATGCTCCCCGTTGGTTTTCGACCCTCTTTTACGTTTTGATGGGAGCTATTGTGGTGGGATTCTTGCCCCTCCTGAGTGGTATTTTGCCAGGGGTGGCCATTGGTTGGATTGTTGCCGGTGGGGTTCTGTATATCATCGGGGCGTTGATTTATGCCACTAAGCTGCCGATACTCAATTTTTCCAGTTGGTTTGGTTTTCATGAAGTGTTCCACTTGTTTATCCTGGGAGGGAGCTTCTGCCACTTCTGGATGATTTACCGCTACATTCTGGTCTAAAAGGGAGAGCCCGCCAGGACCTTGCTGCTGTCGGGAAACAGTTGCCTTGGCTCGAGTGCATGGCCGTGTGATGCAAGCTATACCATAGATGAGCTCTGCTTACTCTGACCATGCTTGCTTATATTTTGGCCATCAATCCACTTCGTTTCTTTATCACCAGATCATCAGCAGCCGGCAAAAAAGCTACTCCGATTGTCGGCCCGGAAGGACTTCAGTGAAGACTCTGTCAAGGGTTTCCGAGGCTTCTGGCTGCGCGTAATGAATGCATTTGCCGATATATCCTTGCTCCCAAGCCTTCCAAGTCCGTGCATAAACGTCATGGGGGATCCAGGCTGGAATTTGCCGGGCCGATGCCTGCAACCCTGCGTTGACCGCACTTAATACCAGTTCAGCCAGATGGAAGCAGCCTTCCGGTCCAATCAGGGCAGCATTGACTTTTTTCGTCAGACCCGGGCCAACCTTGACTCCAACCAGCTTTTCGATGGATTGCATGGCTTGGCCGCATATGGGAAATGGAGTTTTTAAAGCCGCCGCCTGAGCCTCAAAGATTTCCCCGGCCATGAAGTCAATGCCTAAGACTAACGTAAAATGATGCAGATCGTCTTTAAGTTCTCCTGCGATGCGATAGCCCCGATCAGGGATTTCATCACAGGTGATTTTTTGTTCTCTGATATAAGACAAAACCGCGGCCCCCTTCCAACATTTGTTTCATTATAGCAGGATTTGGCTAACCGCCGCCAGATGAGTGAACAGAATGGCTGGGACGGGATGGAGGCCTATGATATAATTCGGATAACTTGATTGAGGGAGAATATAGCTTGGATATAATAACGTCGCACAACAGCATGGACTTTGACGGCTTGGCTTCGATGGTAGCGGCCGGCAAGCTTTATCCCTGGGCTATTCCTGTGGTTTCGGGAAGCCTTTCGAAAAATGTCAAACAGTTCATGGGCCTCTACAAGGATAGTCTGGTCTTCAAATACCCCCAGGAAATTGATCTCGATGCGGTGGAAAAAGTTATTCTGGTCGACACCCGGAACATCAATCGCCTGGGACAGCTCAAAAGCCTGGGGGAAAAGCCCCGAGAATATTTGGTATTTGACCATCATCCGGCAGGAGAAGGTGATGTTGAAGGTACCATCAATGAAATTCACATGATTGGTGCTACCACCACGATTTTGGTGGAGAAAATTCGGGAGCAGGGGATTCACCTGACCTCATTCGAAGCTACGATTTTGGCCTTGGGGATCTATGAAGACACCGGCAATCTTTTGTTTACTTCCACTACCGCCCGGGATGCCGAAGCGGTAGCTCATCTGCTGCGGCAGGGGGCTAATCTGGTGGTGGTGACGGGATTTGTGGCAGAATCATTTTCCAATGAACAGCGGGTGCTGATGCAGAATCTCCAATCCCGGATCAAACGCTTCCGTGTCAACGGCCTGGATGTGGCCTACGCTTCCGGCACCGTAGAGAATTTTGTTCCGGGTCTTGATATGGTTACCCATCACCTGTCCGAGGTCGAAGCATGTGACGCGGTATTTGTGGCGGTGGTCATGCAGGGCAAAGCGCAGGTGGTAGCCCGCAGCAGGACCTCCAATATCGCGGTGAATGATATTTTGGCGCCCCTGGGAGGACGCGGGCACGACAAGGCGGCGTCGGCGGTGGTAAAAAATCCCCAACTGGACGAAATCGAAAGCATAATTGTTGAAGGCCTGCATTCAAAGACCAATGTGGGTCTGATGGCCCGCGATATTATGTCAAGTCCCGTCAAATCGGTTCCCTTGGATGTGACTATGGAAGAAGTGGGCCGAATAATGTTAAGATATGGCCATACTGGGATGCCGGTGGTCGATGGTGACATCCTGGTAGGCATCATTTCCCGCCGGGACGTGGATAAAGCTCGCATGCACAAACTGGGTCATGCTCCGGTAAAAGGGTTCATGTCCCGGGATGTAGTCACCATGGGTCCGGAGGCACTGATCGCGGATATTCGGCGTATGGTGGTGGAACGTGATATCGGCCGGGTACCCATTGTAGAGAACGGTCGGCTGGTGGGCATCGTTTCCAGGACCGATTTGCTGCGCACCTTGCATGGAGAGCATTATCCGGAAGATCATGCTCTGATGTTCGATGTTTCCGAAAGCGAACTGACAACTGATCATCTCCCTACCATGGAAGCGAGGCTTCCCAAACGGATCCAGGACATGCTGCAGGTGGCCAGCAACACTGCTGATCAGATGGAAGTGGGCGCCTACTGTGTGGGCGGTTTTGTCAGGGATATGCTTCTGGGGGTGCCAAATTTTGATGTGGATCTGGTCATCGAGGGCGATGGCATGGCCTATGCCGGGAGACTGGCACAGGCTCTGGGGGGCCGGGCGCGACTGCATGAGCGTTTTAAAACGGGAGTGGTCCTGCTGCCCGATGGATACAAAATTGATGTGGCCACCGCACGGACCGAATACTATGAATTCCCGGCAGCTTTACCCAGTGTAGAAAAATCATCTATACGCGAGGACATGTATCGCCGGGACTTTACGATCAACACCATGGGATTGTGTCTCAACAACGAAAGGTACGGAGAATTGATCGATTACTTTGGCGGGCAGCAGGACCTGCAGAAAGGATTGATCAGGATCTTATATAATTTGAGCTTTGTGGAGGATCCGACCCGAATCATGAGAGCAATTCGATTTGAAACTCGATTTAGGTTTAGTATCGAGCCCCATACTCTGGAATTCGCTCGGGATGCCATTCATCGCCGCCTTTTGGGACAGCTATCGTACAAAAGGATCCTTCAGGAGCTGGTTTTGATTCTGGAGGAGAAAGATCCCCTGCTGGCGCTTCGACGCATGGACGAGATCGGGGTTTGGGAATATGTGCTGCCTGAAGTAAGGATCAACGCCAACATCCGCTATATGATGCGCCGGGTGCCTCAGGTTCTGGGATATTTGGCAGAAAGACATCTCGATTCAGGGGCACGCCAGTGGGTAGTCTATATGGAGGTGCTGTTGTCGGGAGTAGATCCTTCAGAATTGGATCAGATAATGGATAGGTATCATTTTGACCGTGAAGCCGGCCGGTCTCTGCGCAGGGCTCCTGAATTGCTGAAGATTGTTCGGGATTTTCAGGGGGATCCCGAACTTCCCATGAGTGAGATCCACCGCCGGTTGGCCAGCTTTACCAGTGAAAATCTGGTATATTTCCTGATGTCCCTGGATCAGGAGTGGGCATGGGAAAAGGCAGTGCATTATTTGGAATTGCGCGAGGAGTCATCCTGCATTTTGACCGGGAATGATCTGAGAGCGATGGGCATCAAGCCCGGACCAATTTACAGCGTGATCCTGGAACGACTCCGGGCGGCAGCCATGGATGGATTAACCGGATCCTATGATAGTGAAATGGCTCTCGTCAACAAATGGATCGAGGAGGAATCGGTATGAGCTTTCCTGATATCAACCAAATACTGATAATGCTGCCTGGGCTGTTGATAGCCCTTTCATTTCATGAATACGCTCACGCTTTAGTGGCCGACTATCTCGGTGATGATACCCCCTACCATCAGGGGCGGTTGACGCTGAATCCCTTGGCCCATATAGATTGGATCGGTTTTCTGATGCTAATAATAGTCAGATTCGGCTGGGCCAAGCCAGTCCAGGTCAACCCGCTGAATTTCAAAAACATTGACATGCGTAAGGGTATGATGCTGGTGTCCCTGGCCGGCCCCGGGATGAACTTTCTTTTGGCTGTCGTTGCGGCTATCCTAATGAAGATTACTTATCTCATACTGCCGGGACCGAATGGGGTGGCAGTTCTCACGGTGTTGTCCTGGCTTTTGTCATTCAACGTGATCCTGGGTATCTTCAATCTGCTGCCCATACCACCCCTGGACGGCAGCAAAATTCTGGCGGGGCTTCTTCCCTATGACAAGGTTCACTGGATGGACAATCTGGAACAATATGGTACCATTATCCTTTTGGTGGCAGTCTTCAGCGGGGCGATCGGGTGGATATTGGGGCCGGTGCTG
>CAZDND010000055.1:0-1775 GCA_964506825.1 uncultured Syntrophothermus sp. | reverse complement strand
GGGTAATCCTGAATTTCCTGAATTCCTTGATTTTTGCCTGATCGGCATGGGGTGAAGGAGAGTTGCCATGGACTACGCCGTAAATCTGGATGCTTTTCAAGGACCGCTGGACCTGTTGCTGATGCTGATCAAACAGAACCAGGTGGATATCTACGATATCCCTATTGCTCTGATTACCGAGCAATATCTGGAGTCGATGCAGGATGTGGTGGAGCTGGATCTGGAACTGATGGCTGACTTCATGGTCATGGCGGCTACTTTGATCAGTATCAAGAGCCGGATGCTGCTTCCGCGATCGGTTTCTTCGCCCATATCTGACGAGGGGGACGAAGATCCCCGGGAGGAATTAGTCAGGCAGCTGGTGGAATATCAACGTTGTAAAGATTCAGCCGGGCATCTGGAGGCCAGATTGCAGAGTGCCGAGCCGCGGGTTTATTATCGCGAAGATCCCAACATCGAACCTGATTTTGAACTCAAAGTGAGTCTTCGCCAATTGGCGAGAGTATTTCAGACCCTGTGGATGGAATATCAGCGCGACGAACCCCAGGTGGAAATTCCGCAGGGTGATATCAGCATACATGAAAAGATGAAACAGATCGCTGATTTCATCGGACGGGGTTCGGGTCGTCGGTTTCTTCACCAGATATTTGACCTGGCGGCCAGCCGGCGCGAGGCTTTGGTGCTGTTCCTCGCGTTATTGGAACTCATCAAACAAGGGCGGGTTTGGGCTGCTCAAGCAGAGCCATTCAGCCCTATCCAAATAGGCGGAACAGGGAGCAGGCGCCATGTTGTGTAAAGAAGATATTTTGGGAGCCATCGAGGCCATACTGTTTGTCAGGACGGAACCTGCAGGGGCCGAGGAGATAGCCGGCATCGTTGGGATATCATCCGAGGAGGCGCTTGAAGCACTGCAGGAACTGGAGACTCGGTATGAGAACCTTAATAGCGGGTTACAGATAGTTAAGCACTCCAAAGGGTATTCGATGTGTACTCGACCCGTTTATCATGAGTACGTTCACCGGGCCAACCTTCCTCAGGCAGCCAAGCTGTCCCAGGCAGCCATGGAGACCCTGGCGATTATCGCCTATCGACAGCCGCTGACTCGTCCGGAGATCGAAGCTGTAAGAGGGGTTCGGGTTGACAGAACCCTTCAGTCATTGATGAAACGAGACCTGATTTATGAGGTTGGGCGCCGGGAAGTCGCCGGCAGACCCTTGGTTTACGCAACCACCAATGAATTCCTGAAGCTTTTTGGACTGACCAGTCTGGATGAACTGCCTCACATCGAGGAGGGGGAAAATGAGCAAATCACTTGAAGAAGAAATAATG
Source organism: uncultured Syntrophothermus sp. (assembly GCA_964506825.1). Classification (GTDB taxonomy): domain Bacteria; phylum Bacillota; class Syntrophomonadia; order Syntrophomonadales; family DTU052; genus JAAYDA01. The sequence continues at coordinate 446 of CAZDND010000055.1, read as the reverse complement.
ACCCGAGCCCAGGAAGCTAGGAAAACGGCCAAATACATGGCATCCATGCATGATTTAGTGGAGGAGAAAATCCGTCAAGCTCAGGAAGCTGGGGCTTTCGACAACTTGGCGGGGCATGGGAAACCTTTGGATCTGACCGAGAACCCCTTTGAACCCCCAGAGATGCGGATGGCCAACAAAATACTGAAAGATCATGGTTTTACTCCCTATTGGATGGAGTTAGGCAAAGACGTCGATGCGGCCATCGAAAAATTCTGGCAGGAAGCGGATCGCTTTGCCCTTCGGATGAGAATAAAGAGCCGGGACAAAAAAGAAGAGAGACGCCGCCAGTTGGAAGAAAGACAAATGGAGAGGTTCATGGGCGAAGCTCAGGAACGACTGAAAGATATCAATCGCAAAATTGATAATTTCAATTGTCACTGTCCCATGTGGTGGATGGGCAGAGC
>CAZDND010000054.1:0-10865 GCA_964506825.1 uncultured Syntrophothermus sp. | reverse complement strand
CATAAAGCCTGGCGAAGCGATAAGGGTGATCAGCGTGGGCAGCCATGCCGGCGGTAAAGGTCGGTTGGCAAATCTGGGGATCGGACCAGGGGTAGGGTTGGAGGTTATTGCGGTCCATCCGTTTCAGGGTCCGGTGGTGGTCCGGATGAATGGGGTACCGGTCGCTATTGGCAGAGGGTTGGCAAAAAGCATCGAAGTTGAGGTTCTGCACGCTATACCTCTTCACGGTGAAGAATATCCTGGATCCATCGGTAAGATTGATGCTGACCAAGAAGGGGACTGATCTCTTCGATTGAAATCGCTTAAGAATACTATGACCTTAGTCATAAATGAATAAGAAGATATTGGGAAATTACGGATATCAAGAATGGATAGGAGGACAAAATGAGATACGAAGGCAATATATTTCGGCCACCGAGTGAAGCCCGCAGCTATATTCTCCAGTGTACGGTAGGATGTTCGCATAATCGCTGTACCTTTTGCGCAATGTATAAAGACAAGAAGTACCGGATCAGAACCCTGGAGGAGATCAAAACAGATATCAGGATGGCCAAACGCCACTATGGCGATCTAACGAAAGTCTTCCTGGCTGACGGCGATGCTATGGCCATGCCAGCATCTGATTTGCTGGAGATACTGGCCTATCTGTATGAAACTTTTCCCAGTCTGTCTCATGTTGGCATTTATGCCGGGCCGGATAGTATTCTGGCCAAAGAGATGACTGAACTGACGGCCCTTAAGGCGGCTGGTCTAACCATAGCTTATTTGGGGGTTGAAACCGGAGATCCCCAGCTGCTGTTAGACATTCGCAAGGGGGTTGATTATGACGGAATGGTGGCAGCCGGTCGGAAAATCATTGTCTCCGGCCTTGATTTGTCAGCGATAGTCTTATTAGGCCTTGGGGGAGCCGGGGAACGTTCATCGGAACATGCCCGTAATACAGCTAAGATCTGTAATGAGATAGATCCTCAGTATTTGGCGGCTCTGACTTTGATGCTTGTTCCCGGAACGGCATTGTACAACCGGGAGAAAAAAGGAGAATTCCAACTTCCGGATGCGTTTGAGATTTTGGAAGAAATGAAGACCCTGGTGGAAGGGCTGCAACTGACAGGATGCGAATTCAGAAGTAACCATGCTTCCAACTATTTGCCGATAAAAGGTCGCCTGCCCCGTGACAAGGCCGAAATATTGAAGGTAATCAACACGATGATCGATAAGGGAGAACGAAGATTTCTTCGGCCTGATCATCTGAGGGGTCTTTAGAAAGGTAACAAGCATAATAAATGGCTAATGATTCAATTAAGAAATACATAATTCTAACTTATGGCTGTCAAATGAACGAAAGAGATTCCGAAACTATTGCCGGAATGCTGGAACAAAACGGATATTCCGAAGCCTTATCTCTGGAAGGTGCCGACCTGATTGTAGTAAACACCTGCAGTGTCCGGCACTCAGCCGAAAACAAAGTTTATGGCAAATTGGGGCAGTTGAAAGTTCTGAAAACCAAACATCCGAACATGCGTGTTGCTTTGGGAGGCTGTATGGCTCAGCTGCCGGAAGTAAGGACCCGCTTAAAAAAGCTCGGGGTTGATATAGTTTTTGGCACCCATAATATTCATGAACTGCCTGAAATGCTTCAGGAGTCTCAGGGGAGCAAAAAACCCTATGTAAGAGTCTGGGAGCAGGCGGGTCAGGTCGTGGAGGACCTTCCCAACAAAAGAATTGCTAATTCCACAGCATTTGTTAACATTATGTATGGATGTAATAATTTTTGCTCCTACTGTATCGTTCCATATGTCAGGGGCCGGGAACGAAGTCGCCACCCCATGAAAATACTGGATGAAATCAAGCTTCTGGTGGACAATGGGGTTAGGGAAGTGACCTTATTGGGGCAGAATGTTAACTCCTACGGACGAGGATTGAGTGATCCGATTGACTTCGCGGATTTGCTGGTCGAGGTCAACAAGATAGACCGCCTGTTTCGTATCAGGTTCATGACCTCGCACCCAAGAGATTTCAATGCCAAATTGACTGATACGGTTGCCGGACTGGACAGAGTATGCGAGCATATTCATATACCCATTCAATCGGGCAGCGACAGGATACTAAGAGCCATGAATCGAGGCTATACCCGAGAGGATTATCTTGCCCTGACTGGGAACATTCGGCAGCGTATCCCGGAGGTGGCGATCACCTCAGATTTCATAGTGGGGTTTCCTGGTGAGGATGAGGAGGACTTCGCCCAGACCCTTGATTTAGTGCAAAGGGTTGAGTTCGATGCAGCATTCACGTTTATATACTCACCCCGGTCCGGCACACAGGCCAGTACCCTTGATAACCAATTGCCGAGGACTATAAAGACGGACCGGTTGATTCGTCTTAATGAGGAATTATATGGTATGGCCTTATCGAAAAACCGTCAACTGGAAAAACAGACGGTGGAGGTATTGGTAGAGGGACCCAGCAAAACCAATGATAAGTATTTAACCGGGCGCACCCGAACCAATAGGTTGGTTATGTTTGAGGGACCGGAGTCTCTGATTGGAGAACTGGTTATGGTCAGGATTATTGAAGCCAAGACCTTCAATCTGTGGGGAGAAGTTAATACGGGTAAGACAAATTAAGATATAAGGGAAATTAAAGGAGGAACTATTAATGGACAGAGGAGAAATTATCAGTTTGGCATTTGCTCTTGGGCAAAATATAGCCGAGTCCGACGAGTTGGCAGTACTTCGCGCTAAACAGGCTGAAGTAATGGAGGATGCCGACTCATTCAAACTGCTTCAGGCTTTTGAAGAGCTGAGAAGCGCAGCAGTGGACAAAATGCAAAACAATGAGGAACTGACCGAGGATGAACAGGCAAAACTGCATGCGATGGAAGATGAAATGTTTGCCAACGAAAAAATTAAGCATCTTTACGATCTGCAAGAGACTTTCAACAATATGATGAATGCTGTATACTATGCAATCGACCAAGCCGTAAGCGGAGGGTCCGGTTGCGGAGGCGGCTGCGATTCCTGCGGGAGTGGATGCTCCTAGGCAATGGAGGCCTGAAATGACCAGTTTCACTCCAATGATGGAACAATACCGGAATATCAAGAAAGAGTATGCCGACTGCATACTCTTTTTCCGGTTGGGAGATTTCTATGAAATGTTTTTTTCTGATGCAGAAGTAGCATCAAGGGAGCTGGATATAGTATTGACTTCCCGGGACGGGGGCGGAATAAAAGTCCCCATGTGCGGAGTTCCTCATCATGCCTACGCAAATTATGTAGGCAAGCTTTTGGAAAAAGGATATCGGGTCGCAATTTGCGAGCAGGTTGAGGATACCCGCCAAGCCAAGGGTCTGGTAGACCGTGAGGTGATCAGGGTGATTACTCCAGGTACCGCCATGGAGGAAGCCTGGATTTCCGAGGACAATAATTATTTAGCGGCCATTGTTATGAATGGAGACAAGTCGGGATTAGCTTTTCTGGACATACTCACCGGAGATTTCCAAGCCTGTCAGTTGGAGGGGGAACGGGTCCGCAACGAATTAAGGGATGAATTGGCCCGACTGAATCCTACTGAATGTCTGATTCCACGGTGGGTCATGGACGCCTATGCTGAGGTGCTGGATGAAAACCTCAGCCATACTCTGCTTACTGAGGTGGACCCGGAATATTTTACGCTTTCAGGAGCAATGGAAAGAATTGAAAAATATTATCAGGGGTCCTCTTTAACCACTGAACTCAGGTCAAATCCTGAAGCGGCAACCGCATCAGGGGCTTTGCTGGCCTTTGTTGAAAGTACCCAGAAGCTTACCCTTAGCCATTTGAGACCGATTACCCTGTACCAGCCGGCTAGTTACCTGGGGATGGATAGAAACAGTCGTTTGAACCTGGAATTAGTTGCCAATCTCAGGGACGGCAGTCGCCAGGGTTCTCTGATAGGAGAACTTGACTTTACCAGAACTTCCATGGGGCGCCGACTCTTGCGGGTTTGGATCGAACATCCCCTGTTGGATACCAAATTGATCGAGAGACGGCTTGGAGCAGTAGAAGAACTCCTTGATAATCGAACCGTCCGGGAAGATTTGTCTGCGGAATTGGCTAAAGTAAGGGATATTGAAAGAATCGCGGGCAAGATAGGAGTCGGTTTGGTGAATCCCCGTGAGCTGCTGGCTTTGAAATCATGCCTGGAGTCTGTTCCGGAACTAAAACACCAAGGAATATCATTGACAAGCCCTCTGGTTAGGGATTTGCTGGACATGAATGAGGTTCCTTCGGCCCGTGACCTTATTGCGGCAGCTATTGATGATTCGGCACCAGCTCTTATGAAAGACGGTGGGGTCATTAAGCCAGGATTCAACCTTGGAATCGACGAACTGCGCCGCATTGCTTTTGAGAGTGACCAATGGCTGGTAGACTATGAACAGAAGGAACGGGTACGATCAGGGATTAAATCTTTAAAAATTGGTTATAACCGGGTTTTTGGATATTATCTGGAGGTTACCCGGTCCAATGCGGGTCAGGTACCTGCCGATTATACCCGGAAGCAGACTCTCGTGAATGCCGAGAGATTTATAACTGAAGAACTAAAGCTTTTTGAGAATGAGATTTTGGGAGCCCGTGAGCGCTTGATGGCAATGGAACAGGAAGTCTACCTGGAGATCAGGACCTCTCTGAAAGAGGATATCGAGGCTATTCAGGGACTGGCTGGAAAACTGGCTGGTTTGGATGCTTTAATATCCCTGGCCCAGGCAGCCTTTGCGAATCGGTATACCCGTCCCGGTATCAAACCCCGGGGTGCCATTGTCATCAAGGGAGGACGCCACCCGGTGGTCGAAAAGATGCTGACCGATTACCGGTTTGTTCCCAATGACTGCCTGCTAGACCCTTCGGGTCGCAGATTAGGTATCGTTACGGGACCAAACATGGGCGGAAAAAGCACCTATTTGAGGCAGGTTGCCTTGATTGTGATTATGGCCCAGATGGGAAGTTTTGTTCCGGCTGACGAGGCGGATATTGGTATCGTCGATCAGGTATTTACCAGGATAGGTGCCAGCGACGATTTGAGCAGCGGCAAGAGCACTTTTATGGTGGAGATGGTGGAGGTCGCTAATATTGTTAGGCATTCGACTTCCCGAAGTCTGCTTATTCTCGATGAGATCGGGAGGGGCACCAGTACCTATGATGGCATGAGCATTGCCAGGGCATTGGCGGAATATCTTGCATCCAATGAAGGGGTGCGGGCTTTATTTGCCACTCACTATCATGAGTTGACCGATCTGGCCGATAAATTTGATTCGGTTTTCAATTTGTGTGTTTCGGTTAAAGAGAGCGGAGAGGAAGTAATATTTCTTCGTAGGGTCATTCCTGGAAAGGCAGACAAAAGTTACGGCATTCACGTGGCAAAACTGGCTGGCATACCCAGGGAGATTACCCGTCGGGCGGAGATAATCCTGGAGGGTCTGGAGGATCAATCGATCAATCCGGTAAATGTAACGGTTCAGCCGTCTCTTTTTGAGGAAGAACACCCGGTGGTAGATGCGGTCCGGGCAGCGGATGTCAACCGTCTTACACCGCTGGAAGCGTTGAATCTGATCAATGAGTGGAAAAATATTTTGGCCAGGTAGCGCACCAGATCCTGATAGAGCCAAGGGGGGAGTAGGTATGAAGTTAGGGATTGACGTTGGCGGAACATTTACAGATGGGGTAATCATTGACAAGGGTAGGGTAGCTAGATGGGCCAAAATACCAACCGTGCGTGATGATATCAGGATATCCATCGCCGGTGTATTGGACCAATTGTTGGCGGGCGGTATTGGAGATATGGTCCAGCGGGTGGTTGTCAGCACCACCTTGGTGACCAATCTTCTAATGTCCGGAAACCTGGAACGGGCAGCAATAGTCCTCATTCCCGGGCCTGGATTGGATCCGGATGACATGAGTTTGGCCCCGGACCAGTGGATTGTGAAAGGCGGCATAGATTTCAGGGGCCGCGAAATAGAACCCATAGATCCTTTGGATGTTGGTCGGGTCGCCAATGAAATAAAAGCCAAAGGCCTGACCAGAGTGGCGGTGGTTGGGAAGTTCTGCCAGCGGAACGCAGAACAAGAATTGGCAGTTGGAAAATATCTTAGTCAGGTGTGTCCTCATTTTGAGATCCTGTTGGGGCAGGATGTCTCAGGCGAACTCAATTACCCCCGCCGAGCGGTCACCACATTTTATACCTTGGCCGCTCGCCAGGAATGGAATAGATTGGCGAAGCAGATATCCGAAGAAATGAGGGCTCGCGGCATTAACGCTCCCGTTCATATCTTAAAGGCTGATGGCGGCACAATGAGCATGGATATGGCCAATATATCGCCCTGTGAAACCATTTTTTCCGGACCAGCTGCCAGTACCATGGGGGCTTATGCGCTCACCATGGATGATCGAACCTCGGTGGTGTTGGATGTTGGGGGTACGACCAGCGACCTGGCATTCATATTGCAGGGCAAGCCACTGCATGCTTCAAGGGGGGCAAGAATTGGCGGCAAATATACGCATATCAGATCTCTGGCGGTCCGTTCGGTTGCCGTGGGGGGCGATAGCGCGGTCCGCCTGGATAAGGAGGGTTTGCATATCGGCCCTGACAGGTTGGGAAATGCGGCTTGTTTTGGGGGATCGGTGCCGACCCCTACTGATGCCTTTAACGTTTTAACCAATGGGTCAATGGGAAACCTTGAGGACTCCGTCTGGGCACTGGCTAGTCTATCAAATGGAGATACTCATCAGGTTGATCAGGTGGCCCGCGATATCACAGATCTATTTGTGAAAATTCTTCATGAGAATGTGATCAGTATGATGCATGAATGGGAGGATGAGCCTGCTTATAAGGTATGGGAAATCGTAAATCGGCGGCAAGTGGAGGTTGAGAGGGTCATTGGAATCGGAGCAGCTGTACCGCAGGTGATCCCGATGCTGGCCAGCCGCATGGGATGCGAGGGACTCATCAGTCCTTTGTCGGCGATTGGAAATGCCCTGGGAGCTGCGGTTGCCAGACCAACATCGCTGGTCAGGCTCCATGCTGACACCGGCATGAGCTCGCTGACCGTGAATGGATCCGCAAGGCGCCATGAGTATAAATCAGGCTTCAGGTTATCCGATGCCAAAGCGATGGCCGAGGAGGAACTGCAACAGATAGTTGAAGCCGAAGGCATGGGGGAATATTTTGTGGACCGTGAGTTTGTTTTGGAAGAGCAGTTTAATGTAGTCAGCAACTGGATGACTGTAGGGCGCATATTTGATGTATCAGTAGTGATCTCACCCGGAGTGGTGGATGATTTCGAGGGGGTGCAGGAATGAAACCAACCGGCTTGGTATTCTTCCCAGCTTTTGACTGGTCCATATCTCCTACTCATCCTGAACGGGAGGAAAGACTCCTTTATACCAGGGATCAACTTTTTGAGGAGGGCATAATGGATTTGCCCTCCATCCGTGAATATCAACCGAGGATGGCAGCTGATAAGGATATAGCCCGAACCCACTATTGCGTTCCCTCCATATCCAACCAGGCTACGGAAGCCCATCGTATATCTTGTGGAGGAGGCCTTACAATTGCTGACGCTCTGATGAAGGGTGAGATCCGGAATGGTTTTGCTTTGGTGCGCCCACCGGGGCATCATGCTATGAGGGTTTCTCATGGCAACCGGGGATTTTGTAACATCAATAACGAAGCTATTATGGTCGATTATCTGCGTCATCAATATGGATTGAAGAAAATCGCCATAGTTGACACCGACGTCCACCATGGTGACGGGACCCAGGAGATTTTTTGGCATGACCCGGACGTACTATTTATTTCCTTTCATCAGGACGGCCGAACCCTTTATCCCGGCACTGGATTTACCAAGGAAATCGGAGGGCCCCTGGCCCAAGGGTATACCCTGAATGTGCCCCTGCCGCCGGGAACCGGAGATGAGGGTATCCTCTATGTTATCGATAAGCTGGTGCTGCCGGTTTTACGAGAGTTTGAGCCCGACATCATTATCAACTCTGCGGGTCAAGATAATCATTTCAGCGATCCCCTCGCGAACATGAACTTCACGGCTCGTGGATATGCCGAATTAAACCAAAGACTAGCCCCGGATATAGCGGTGCTTGAAGGAGGTTATTCGGTAGAAACCGCATTGCCTTATGTAAATATGGGGATCATAATGGCTATGGCTGGTATCAGCCGCAATAACCTGAACGAACCTGGATATCGTCGACTGCACATGAGCGGAGCCAGGGAAGATCTGCCGGCGTTGATGCGCATTGTCGAAACCCTTTGGAGCACCTGGAATAGGAGAGCATACCTGATTGATGCCGCTCGATACCAAGGGGGGGATTTCTTTAAGAATCGCCGGTCAATTTATTACGATACAGATGAAATCCAAGAACGACAAGACGAGGCGCTCAGGAACTGTCCTGATTGCAAAGGATTCATGACTATTGATTCGCGGGCAGCGTTTCCATCCGGAAATGAGAACCACATCTTCTGCATAACGCTGCCTTTCGGTGCCTGCCCTCGATGCCAGGAAGATGCTTATCGGACTTATGAGACTATCAAAGGGCAAAACCAGGGTTATCAGAATGTATATATGCAGGATAAAGCCAACGACCGATTCCTGAGATATATTTGCCACACTGACCGGGAAGAACAATATGAGTAGAATCAGATTATTGGATAAGTCCCTGATAGATAAGATCGCTGCCGGAGAAGTTGTTGAAAGGCCGGCATCTGTGGTCAAGGAAATCGTGGAAAACTCACTCGACGCTGGCAGCAAGCATATAGAGATTGAAATTGCCGGCGGCGGAATGGAAATGATCCGGGTGTCCGACGATGGATCGGGGATGGATCGGGATGATATGATTTTGGCTTTTGCGCGGCATGCCACCAGTAAGATCAATACCGAGAGTGATTTGTGGTCGCTTTCCAGTATGGGATTCCGGGGGGAAGCCCTTTCCAGTATAGGCGCCGTAGCCAGAGTGACCATGAACACCAGCCAGGGAAGCGAGGGTTCGCTAATTGAGATTGCCGGCGGCGAGGTGCTGCGGCAGGAAGCCGCAGCCTCACCCCTTGGAACCAGAGTCACGGTTAGCGATATCTTCTTCAATACTCCGGCCCGCAAAAAATTCATGAAGTCTTCTGTGACGGAAGGAAACCAGATTTATGACATTGTGGTTCGTCTGGCATTGTCGCACCCAAACGTATCATTTTTATTTAAGAACCAGAAAAAACAGATCTTCATGACCAGCGGTAACGGCAGATTGCCGGAAGTAGTGCTGGCAATTTACGGAGCCGACTACGCCAGGCGGATGATGGAATTCGACTATGAATACGGAAATATTGGAATATCCGGGATGCTGGGCAATATGGAATTAACTCGTAAAAACCGTAAAGGACAGCTATTTTATGTGAATCAGCGGGTTGTAAAGAACCAGATTCTTTCAGCAGCGCTTGAAGAAGCCTACCGAGGCTTCTTATTGAACCGGGAACGTCCTGTCGGGATCGTGTTCTTAAGGATCCCCCCGGAAGACATTGACGTCAATGTCCATCCTCAAAAAACCGAGATACGTTTCCATGATGAACGAACCGCTTTCCTGGCTGTAAAGACTGCCGTCAGAGAAACCATATCCCGGAAATTGGATTCCAGTATCACTGGCGAGCGATTCTTCAATCGGGCCGACCTGGAACAGCAGGTTGAGCAGGCATCCCTGTCCTGGAAGGCTCAGGAGATCGATTACGCACCCAAACCTTTCCAGCTTAATAGGGCTTTCCCCTCAGCTGATGACTGCGAAACCCCCGGCTCCACCTGGCAGGGATCCGTAAGCGAAATGAAGTCTGACTTCATGACTCGCGATAATCCAATAATCGGACCGCAGGATAATGAAGGGGAGTCCAGACTCCTGGGGCAGTGGCAGAACTCCTACCTGGTTTGCGAATTGCAAGGACGCCTGTATATAGTGGATCAGCATGCTGCCCATGAAAGGCTGCTGTTCAACCGCATCAAGAGCTCGCCCAGCCAAATCAACAAACAGGAATTGGCATTGCCGGTAGCCCTGGAGCTGTCCCCAGACCTAATAGAGACAGCCGAAAACAACCGGCAAAGACTTGAGGATTTTGGCTATGTCATGGACCGATTCGGGGAAAAATCCATGGTGGTCAGAACAGTACCCCCGGTTTCAGATGGCGAAGAAATTGAAACCTTGATGGAAATACTTGATTCACTTCGTAATATGGATTCGGAGGAAATTGTGAAGGGGGATGAACCCTTTAAGGTGCTGGCATGTAAAGGGGCGGTCAAGGCAGGACAGCCTCTCGTACCCCAGGAAATGCTTCGCTTGCTGCAGGATTGGGCCCAGACTGAAAACCGTGAATTCTGCCCTCATGGGAGACCTACCTGTATGGTTCTTGATAAGAATCAAATGGACAAGCTGATGAAGCGATGAACCGAAACCTTTCTGAAACATCGCAGCATGGTGAAAAAAGCATTAGGGGGGTTGTGACCGGTACCCGCAGCAACCGTCCCGAGGCAACAGAAATCGCAGATTTTGTTGACGAAGCACGATTGGTTTACGTTGAACGTAATGACCGCAGTCTGGTCAGCATAATGCAGGACGAGGGCGTCTCAATGGTTGTGGTATGGGAAGAAGAGGGGCCAGTATTGTACCATGGCGAAGAGCGCTTTTTTTATCATCCGGGCATGGGGAAGAATCGGATTACCAGATTGAGAAGAGGCGAATCAGATCCGTTATTAAGGGCCTTGGATGTGGAACCGGGAGGAAAGATCCTGGATTGTACCTTGGGCCTGGCCTCAGATGCTTTATTGGTTGCCTATGCCACCGGTCCGACTG
>CAZDND010000053.1:0-10902 GCA_964506825.1 uncultured Syntrophothermus sp. | reverse complement strand
GGCGGGCAGGGCAATAATGGATTTACCGTTCTTTGCCAGAGCCGCCCCCCGGATGAAATCAACCTGCCCGCCTACTCCGCTGTATTGCTGCCGGCCGATGGACTCGGCGTTAACCTGGCCGGCCAGATCAATCTGCAGGGCCGAATTTATGGCCACCATATTGTCGTTTTGACCAATAACCATGGGATGGGTGACCTTTTCAACCGGCAGAAAAATGACGGCTGGATTTCCATCCACATAATCATACAATTCCTTGGATCCCAGCAGGAAGGTCACCACTGATTTGTGGGGCAGATAGGATTTATGAGTGTTATTGATCACGCCCCGCCGGAGCAGGTCCATGGCTCCATCCGAAAACATCTCCGTATGCAAACCAAGATTCTGGTGGTCCGACAGATGGGCCAGGACCGCGTCCGGAATCCCTCCGATCCCTATTTGCAGGGTGCTGCCGTCTTCAACAATGTTGGCGATATTCTGGCCTATGGATTCGGCGATGGCATCAGGTTGAGCTCGGGGGATGGTAGGTACGGGACGATCCCCCTCAACCAAGTAATCAACCTCTGATACGTGCAGCAGGGTTTCGCCGCAAGTCCGCGGCATGTTGGGATTCACTTCAGCCAGCACGACCCGGGATACTTCCAGCATAGCCCGGGTATAGCCAACGGTAATGCCAAGACTCATATAGCCTTTTTCATCCGGGGGTGAAACCTGGATCAGCGACACGTCGGTGCGCCACAATCCGCTGCGCCAGGCATCGGGCATTTCGTAAAAGTAGCAGGGAATATATTCTGCGCGCCCCTCCCAGATGGCTGAGCGTGTGGCATCAAATGCAAATATGTTTTTCAAGTTGAAGTAGGGCGCCAGATGGGGAGCATAGTGGGGGGCATTGCCCACGATTATTCCATGGAGGATAGTGATTCCTGATAACTCCTCGGCATGGGCAACCATTGCTTCGGGAATCAACTGGGGAAAGCCGCAGGTCATAGCTCCGGCTACCACGTCTCCGGGCTTGATTGCCCTGATTGCTTCATCTGCTGAAACGATTTTGTCTTGAAATTGAACTTTCCAACCCACATATCCATCTCCATTCATTACTTAATTATAGTGGGGAGACTACATAAAACATGATAGCATAGGGATCCCGGATGGATGCAACATAACCAGGGGAAAATTTTGGCGGAGCTGTCTCTGGCCAGCTGGAATGGCTCAACGATGGGCCAATTAGGATTGTTGGCGGAAATCGAAGCGGGAGGAAATCCGCCAATCCTTATTCGAGCCCCGGGTGGATTTGTTGAGTATTAATGAATAGATAGGCCCCGGCGGAATATCCGACCTATTCCGGATTGTGATACAATTATGGGGTGAAACCAGGGTTTTATCTTAAGGCTGGAAGCTGCGGTCATGGGGTTGCTGATACTAGCAGCTGCCAAGCGTTGTGGGTGACGATCCCTGGATTCTCGCCGTATAAGGGCAACAGATTGCAGGGGTGATTAAACCCGCCGGGGTCACTTGGGGGAGCGGGCGGATATACGGGTAGTTGAGGGAGATTTTTGTGGGATTAGGGATAAGAGGACTTATAATATGAGAATTCTGGTAGATGCCGATGCCTGTCCCCGATCGGTTCTGCAGGTTTGCCTGTCAATCGGCAGGGAGAAAAATGTAGAGGTGTGGACTGTAGCCAGTTTCAATCACCAGATTTGTTCCGAGAATCACGTGATAGTAGGCGACGCTTCGCAGGAAACTGACATTAAGATTTCCAACATGACCAGATCAGGAGATGTGGTGGTGACTCAGGATTGGGGTTTGGCGGCGGTTATCCTGGGTAAAGGTGCTGGCTGTCTGAGCCCGGACGGCCGCGAATTCAGGTCGGACCGTATCGAGTTTTTATTGGAGGAAAGGGAAATGAAAGCCCGGTGGCGCCGGTCAGGTTCCAGAACCAAGGGTCCCAGGAAGAGAAGCGCCCGGGATGACATACGTTTCCAGGAGACCTTGGTGAGAATGTTAGAGGTGTAATCCCTGCGATATTTGGGGCACTCGATGGATCCGGATTGGAGCGTAACTCTGGTCGATCTTCCACTAGTTTCACCCTGTTCCCAACCGGGAATTTTTAGTGGCAATTTGCTGGGGATCCTTTTCTTTATACCCAATCCCCTCAGCCAAGGGGGTTCAGGTAAGTCGTATCTTGCAATTTAAATCGGTATGGTGAATCTGGCCGACAAGCCAATCAGACAACTTCCGTTGGCCTAAGGTGCCACGGCCTGTACGGAGGGGACAGGCCTGGGATGGGGCAAATTTTCACAGTATCTACGCAATTTGACAAGCGTTAGATATTTTCTTACGATGGATTTGGCTCGAGCAGCATTTCGCTGCCCGCCGGTTAATGGTACCATTAAGGGGTAATCAAAGATATGTATGGATACATTCCAGTTAGCGATAAGGGCCCTAGGAATATTGGCAATCGTGGACTGGGTTTGTTGTTTTCATGGCTGAATCCTGGAAGGTGTTCACGGGGATGGATCGGCGGCATCAGGACTTAAAACCTTAATCGCCGTGGAATGGAGCGCTCATACCGGGAATGATCCAGACAAGATTTTAGACTGGCGACTTCGGGTCCCAGGCTTGATTAGAGGGCTAGTGGTGGGGTGCTTTCTGAAGCAGAATCGCTGGCCAGGAGATGGACAGATCAGAGGAGGTAATCGGGTGAATTTCATTGAGAGTATCCGGGGCAGACTGGAAGCCCTGGTATCCGTTAGTGTTCAGGAGCTTATTGACCGGGAAGAGATCATTTCATCCGGGATCCCTTCTTATGCTATTGAAGTTCCCCGTGAAAAAAACCGGGGTGATTTCGCGGTCAATGTGGCTATGCTCATGGCCAGGGAAGCCAGAAAACCACCCCGCAGTATCGCGGAGATGATAGTTGCCAACATGGCAGTGGACAGATCCTTGGTCGAGAAGATCGAGGTTGCGGGAGCAGGTTTCATTAATTTTTATCTGAATCCGGCCTGGTTGATGGATGTGCCCCGTTCAGTCATGGAGCTGGGAAAAGACTTCGGGCGGGCATCGGAACGCAATGGCATAAAAGTACAGGTAGAGTTTGTCAGTGCTAATCCCACCGGGGATCTGCACATGGGTAATGCCCGGGGGGGCGCGGTTGGAGACACTCTGGCCAACATTCTGGACATGGCAGGCTATGACGTCCAAAAAGAGTTCTACGTAAATGATTCAGGAAATCAGATCGAGATGTTCGGGTTGTCCTTGGAAGGCAGGTATCTGGAGCTCCTGGGGCAACCCTTTAATATGCCTGAGTCAGGTTACGCGGGACAGGATGTCATTCACACGGTAAAAGCAGCCATTGATGAGTACGGGGATTCCTGGCTGGTCCTGGATTCGTCTGAACGGCGGCTAAAGCTGGTGGAATTTGCTTTGGAGAAGCGAATCGAATACATCAAAAGTACCCTGGGACGTTTCGGTATCCACTACGATGTATGGTTTTACGAGAGTTCGCTTTATGCCGGGGGTGCTGTGGAACATGTACTTAAACGACTGGCGGATATGGACTACATATATGAAAAAGAGGGTGCTCAGTGGTTCAAATCAACGCTTTTCGGCGATGAAAAAGACGAGGTGTTGGTGCGCAACAATGGTATGCCTACCTATTTCGCAGCTGATATTGCCTATCATCACGATAAATTCCAGCGGGGTTTTGATTGGGTAATCAATATCTGGGGTGCTGATCACCATGGTCATGTAGCCCGGATGAAAGGGGCCATGGCAGCATTGGGCTATGATCCCAACCGTTTGGACGTTGTGATTATGCAACTGGTTCGTCTTTACCGCAACGGGGAAATCGTCAGAATGTCCAAGCGAACCGGAACCCTGGTGACGTTGGACGAATTGGTTGATGAAGTGGGAAAGGATGCAGCCCGTTTCTTTTTTGTGATGCGGAGTCCGGATAGTCACCTGGATTTTGACCTGGAACTGGCCAAACAAGAGAGCCAGGAGAATCCGGTTTACTATGCCCAATACGCTTATGCCAGGATCTGCAGCATTCTAAGACAGGCTAGAGCGCAAGGAATCGTTGTCCCGCCGGCTGATACTCCGGTGGATGCACTGCAGGAGCCTGAGGAAATTGAACTTTTGAGGCGGATTGCAGATTTTCCGGAGGAAATCAGGATAGCAGCTAAAAGCATGTCACCCCAAAGAATCCCTCATTATGTTCTCAATCTGGCTGGATTGTTGCATAGCTTCTATAATAACCACCGGGTACTGAGTGAAGATACCCGGTTGACAAACGCACGCCTGGTTCTGATGCAGGCGGTCCAAATCACGGTGAGCAACGCACTCGCAATCATAGGAGTTGCCGCCCCGGAAAGAATGTAAATGGATTAGTTACAGCATGGTCAATTCATCAACAAATTTCTGGCACCTGCCAGGTTGTTGATCTGTTGTTGGCAGGCTTAATAATATGAAAATAAGGAGGGTGCCGCATGGGTAATGGAAAGAAGAGCGAAGCCGACTGGGCTTATGCGATTATTGAGGAGCGAGAAGGAGCGGTAGCTGTCAGGGAATTGATCGAGGAAATCATCAAGCGGATGAAAAAACCATCCGACCCCAAGACCATGGCTTCGATTTACACCCGCATCAACATTGACAACCGGCTGGTGCATCTGGGCGACGGTTACTGGGTTTTGCGAGAAGACTAGAAGCCAGGAGGTGCTGACCTTGAAGATCACCTGGTTGGGACATTCGTCGTTTTTAATTGAGACTGAGCATGCCCGCATTGTGACGGATCCCTATGATGAAACCACCGGGTACAAGTTCCCCTCGGTTTCGGCTGACATAGTAATTGTCAGCCATGATCATCACGATCATAATGCCGTGGACAGGGTCCATGGAAGTCCTCGGGTCATAACCGGCCTGGAACCGGTGGAGATTAACGGTGTGGAAATTGTTGGCGTAGCCACCTTTCATGACCAAAATCAAGGAAGACATCGGGGCAGGAACAATGCTTACATTATCAGAGCCGAGGGACTGACCCTGTGTCACCTTGGTGATCTGGGGCATATTCCGGATGCCGACCAGATACGGGCTATTGGTGAGGTTGACGTACTCATGCTGCCCATCGGAGGAACATATACCATTTCGCCCCTGGAGGCGGTCCAGACGGTCGGTCTCCTCCAGCCAAGACTGGTAATCCCCATGCATTATAAGGCTGCTGTCTGCACCTATGACATAGCCCCTTTACAGGAGTTCTCCAGGCATTTTGGTCAGGTAGCCAAAATGCCGTGTTTGGTGCTTAGTGCTGCCAGTCAGCAGAAATTGCCGGAAGTCGTTGTCCTGGACTATTCTGATATTTGACCGCCGTTGGACTTAGCGCTAGAATTCCTAAATGAACAGTAAATTAATCTACTGACTCTGCAGCGCCCTGGCTGACCCGGCAGGCAGTGTTCAAGCTGGTTTTATTATAGAAAGCGAGGGGCTTATTTTGCCGAAGTTTATTTTTGTCACCGGGGGAGTAGTGTCTTCATTGGGCAAAGGAATTACCGCTTCCTCACTGGGGCGCTTGCTCAAAAGCCGCGGGCTGACAGTTGCTTTACAGAAATTTGACCCCTACATAAATTTGGATCCCGGGACCATGAGCCCCTATCAGCATGGTGAAGTGTTCGTTACCGAGGACGGTGCCGAGACCGATCTGGATGTGGGCCATTATGAAAGATTTATTGACGAAAATCTTCCGCGCCACGCTAATGTCACCACTGGGCAGATATACAAATCTGTTTTGGACAAGGAAAGAAGAGGGGACTACCTGGGCCAGACGGTGCAGGTAATACCTCATATAACCAATGAAATAAAAGAACGGATCACCCAAATCCAGCACACAACCAACGTGGACGTGGTGATATCTGAAATCGGTGGAACCGTGGGAGATATTGAGAGTTTGCCTTTTTTGGAAGCAATTCGTCAGTTGAAAAATGATCTGGGCAAGGATAACGTGCTCTACATCCACGTTACCCTGATTCCATTTATTAAAGCAGCGGGTGAACTGAAGACCAAACCCAGCCAGCACAGTGTGAAAGAGCTGCGCAGTATAGGCATCAATCCTGACATCTTGGTGTGCCGGACTGAAAAAGAACTATCCCGGGAACTCAAAGCCAAGCTGGCCTTGTTCTGCGATGTGGATGATGATGCCGTGATCCAGGCCTTGGATGCCAAATCCATCTATGAGGTCCCGCTGATGCTGGCCCGGGAGGGCCTGGATGATATTGTGGTTAAGATGCTGGGGTTGACGTGCCCGGCGGGAGACCTGTCGGATTGGGAGGAACTCGTAAGGCGCATCAGCGAACCCCAGGGCCAGGTCACCATTGGTTTGGTCGGTAAGTATGTGGCTCTCCAGGATTCATATCTTAGCATAGTGGAGTCATTGCATCATGCGGGAATCTACCATCAGAAAACTGTGGATATCAAGTGGATATATGCCGAGGACTTGGAACAGCATGGTGCTAAACTCCTGGAGGGTCTGGACGGCATATTGATCCCCGGAGGTTTCGGAGAACGAGGCGTGGAAGGGAAAATTCTGGCGGCGCAGTTCGCCCGGGTCAGAAAGATTCCCTTTCTAGGTATTTGCCTGGGGATGCAGTGCGCAGTGATTGAGTTTGCCCGCAATGTTTGCGATATGCCCGGGGCGCATAGTGCGGAGTTCAACCCGGTTACGACCTTTCCCGTGATCGATTTGATGCCGGATCAGTTCAACGTGACTGAGAAAGGCGGGACCATGAGATTAGGCCGGTACCAATGCTTGCTTAGCCAGGAGTCGCTGGCCAGTAGAGCCTACGGCCAGGAGGAGATAGTTGAAAGGCACCGCCATCGCTATGAATTCAATAATGAGTTCCGGCAGCGGCTGATGGATTGCGGAATGATAATCAGCGGGCTGTCACCCGATGGGAAACTGGTGGAAATAATTGAGCTTCGTGATCATCCTTGGTTTTTGGGCTGCCAGTTCCATCCGGAATTCAAATCCCGTCCCAATCGTTGCCACCCGCTTTTCCGGGATTTTGTAGGGGCGGCTCTGGAAAAGCCATAGATTCGCAGGAGATCGCAGTCAAGATTAGGGGGATTGTTATGAAAATATTTATTGATACGGCGAATATTAAAGAGATTCAGGAGATCAATGATTTGGGGTTCCTGGCGGGGGTCACCACCAATCCAAGCTTGGTGGCTCGCGAAGGCGGTGATTTTCACCAGATGGTCAGGGAAATCTGCAATATTGTCGATGGTCCCGTCAACGCTGAGCCAATGGGGATCTCATACGATGATTTAATCCGGGAAGGCCAGGCGTTAGCCAGTATTCACCCTAAAGTGGTGGTGAAAATTCCCTTGTGCGAAGATGGGCTAAGGGCCATACGATTTCTGAAAGATCGCGGTATTGATACCAATGCAACCTTGGTTTTTTCGGCCAACCAAGCTCTTCTGGCGGCCAGGGCAGGGGCCAGGTACGTAAGTCCTTTTGTGGGCAGGCTGGATGATATCGGTAATGACGGACTTAACATTCTGGCAGAAATTGTGACGGTGATTGACTTGTGTGCCGGGGATACCGAAGTAATTGCGGCCAGTATCAGACATCCCATGCATGTTACCGAAGCCATTATGAGAGGTTCGCATATCGCAACCATACCGTACCAGGTGTTAAAAGCGATGATCAAACACCCATTGACCGACCTGGGGATAGCTAGATTTGTTGCAGACGGAAACAAGCATTTAAACAAGAACTGATGGGAGGTCCTCAAAGTGGAAAGGGAACTGGCACTTGAGCTGGCCCGGGTTACTGAAGCGGCATCGCTGGCCTCAGCCCGATGGATGGGTCGGGGGGACAAAGAGGCGGCCGATCAGGCTGCGGTTACAGCCATGCGGGTCATGTTTGACACCGTCCAAATGGATGGAATTGTGGTCATCGGCGAGGGAGAGATGGACGAAGCGCCGATGCTGTATATAGGAGAAAGAGTTGGAGTTGGGGTCCCACCATTACTGGATGTGGCGGTCGATCCTCTGGAAGGAACCAACATTCTCGCCAAGGGTACCAACGGAGCTTTGGCCGTTTTGGCAGTTGCTCCCCGAGGCGCGCTGTTGCATGCACCGGATATGTATATGGATAAAATTGCGGTAGGTCCAGAATGTAAGGGCCGCGTAAACCTTGATGCATCGGTTAAGGAAAACCTTACGGAGGTGGCCAAGGCCCTGGACAAATTGATTAGTGAGGTTACGGTGGTAATTCTGGATCGCCCCCGGCACGAGAGAATTATTGAGGAGGCACGCCGGACGGGTTGCAGGATCAAACTAATCTCAGACGGCGATATTTCTCCAGCGGTAGCCGCCGCCTACGAGGATTCGGGGGTGGATATCATGCTGGGAATCGGAGGCGCACCGGAAGGGGTGATCGCTGCCGCTGCCTTACGTTGTCTGGGAGGAGATTTCCAGGGCCGGCTGGCACCTGAAGAAATCAGCGAGGCTCTGCGGGCCAAGGCCATGGGAATCACGGACATTAACAAGCTACTTACTATCAATGATCTGGTAAAATCAGAAGACGTCATTTTTTCTGCCACGGGGATTACGGATGGTGAACTGCTTAAAGGGGTGCGCTATTATTCCCGGAGGGCCATAACTCACACCCTGGTGATGAGGGGGCGGTCGGGAACCGTACGTCGAATCGAAGCGATTCACCAGCTTGATAAAAAACCTTTATTCAAGGATAATAGGATAAATATCAACTAACCACTAAGGAGAGTTGTCTGCACTCTGGAACAGTTCAAAGCTTGGCTTCGTCGCTCCCCGGTGTTGTTTTTTCCCCAAGGATAACCTGCCTGGGCGCAATGTAATGGGCTTTGCCCTCTCCTGCGTTAATTATTTCCCCAATCTTTGGTTATGGCTTACCCTTGCTCTTGCCTTTATTACTTTTACCAAGATAATTAGTTGGCCCATTGGAGATCTTCTTTTCAAATCGCTTTATCCTGCTGCCCGCCGAGATATTTCCAGGTGAGCACCGATGGCTTCCACTGACAGGCTTGTTACTGGAGGCCGGCAGTATCATGGCGGTATGTCCCCATGGGAGTCAATTCCGATTCTATACCCAATTAACCATGGCGGGAGTGATGGTAAATTCCATATGCAAGCCTGGTCAGCACAAGCTGCCTGACGTCTGTAACTCAAGTATGGTTCCAAAAAACTAATAGGCCTGAAAGTCGAGAGGAGGAGAATTCTTGAACCTGGCGGACCTGGAAAACAAAACCCTGGTTGATCTGTATCAGATAGCCAAGGAAGTAAATTTGGCCGGTTATTATAAGCTGAGAAAAAAAGAATTGGTCTTCGAAATCATGAAGAAGCTGACCCACTCCAACGAGCTCCTGTCTGCATCGGGTGTGCTGGAGGTGCTACCCGATGGGTATGGCTTCCTGAGGCCGTTTGCCTATGTTCCAAGTCAGGATGACATTTATGTATCGCCATCCCAGATTCGCAAGTTCGATCTAAAAACCGGAGACCGGGTTTCCGGACAGGTGAGGCCGCCCAAAGACAATGAACGTTTTTTTGCCCTACTGAAGGTTGAAGGAGTGAATGGGTTTCCGCCGGAGGAAGCATCGAAAAGAATTCATTTCGATGCTCTGACCCCACTTCATCCGGATGAGCGTTTTCGTTTGGAAACCATACCCAGCGAATTGGGAACCCGCATGATCGATCTGGTGGCCCCGGTTGGCAAAGGACAGCGTGGCCTTATTGTGTCGCCTCCCAAAGCGGGTAAGACCGTGTTGCTGCAGAAAATCGCCAATGGCATCATCAAGAATCATCCAGAGGTTGAATTGATGATCCTTTTGATTGATGAAAGACCCGAGGAAGTTACGGATATGCAGCGGTCCGTCAATGCCGAAGTCACGGGGTCAACCTTCGATGAACCCCCTGAAAACCATATCAAAGTGGCGGATATGGTTTTGGAGCGGGCCAAGAGGCTGGTGGAGCATAAAAAAGATGTGGTGATCCTATTGGACAGCCTGACCCGATTGGCCAGGGCCCACAATTTAGTGGTGCCACAGAGCGGGCGGACTCTGTCCGGTGGATTGGACCCCACGGCGCTGCTAAAGCCGAAGAGGTTTTTTGGCGCCGCCCGGAACATCGAGGAAGGCGGCAGCCTCACGATTTTGGCTACTGCATTGGTGGAAACCGGATCAAGAATGGATGATGTTATATTTGAAGAATTCAAGGGGACTGGTAACTGGGAACTGGTTCTGGATCGTCGGTTGGCTGAACGCAGAATATTCCCGGCAATAGACCTGAAGAGATCCGGCACCAGAAAAGAAGAGTTGTTGATGACCAAGGGAGAACTGGAACTCAACTGGAACCTGCGGCGCATTTTCGCCAATTATCAGACGGTCGAGACCATGGAGGTAATGACCGATACCCTTCGGAAAACCAAATCCAATGCGGACTTGTTGAGGGCGGCACCAGTTATCTTTGGAGACAAATAAGCCGGGTGGAGGCAGTCGCTCATTTTAGGGGGATGGACCATAAGCACGCAGTGAAAAACTTTTCTGGGCCTCCATTGATTTTCTCTAGCCGGCAACCGAACATCAGCGGCACTGACGGCTCCTGAACCACAGGAGCCTTATTGTTACGCCAGTGATGGACCGGGCTGTCCCCCAGCAGCTGGCGGGGCACAGCCGATTGATGATGCCGGCGGGATTTTGATTGGCAGTTGATTTTACCTTTTATGGGGGGATGTTTTTGTATACCACCTTATATTCCAGTGTGAGCGGCAAACTTATCAGTGAGCCTGCGCTTTCCTTCCTGGGCAGAAGCGGCATGCTGTGGTTGGAAGCCGAGGAAGGCGACTTGATCCCCTTGCCGGAAGGCAGCTCCCTG
>CAZDND010000052.1:0-11174 GCA_964506825.1 uncultured Syntrophothermus sp. | reverse complement strand
AGAAAGAGTTTCTGAAGCACCTTTCGATTCCATCCGCAAAATGATGTCAACTGTACACGCCGATCCCGCCGGGGGGTTTATTCAGTTCACCAAAGGTGCACCGGACGAGGTATTGAAGGTCTGCAATAGAATCAGTACACCTGATGGGATACAGGATCTGACCGATGAATGGCGGGGTAAGATTATTGAGAGAAATCACCAGATGGCCAGTCGGGCCCTGCGGGTGCTGGGGTTTTCCGCGCGTAGATACACAAAATTGCCGGAATCGAATCATCCGGAGATATTGGAACAGGATATGGTGTTTATGGGTTTAGCGGGGATGATTGACCCGGTACGTCCCGAGGTTTTGGTGGCCATGAACGAATGCAGGGAAGCAGGTATTCGGCCCATTATGATTACCGGGGACCATAGCGATACTGCGGTGGCGATCGCAAGGGAATTGGGAATCATAGATAATGGCGGCGAAGCGATAACTGGTGCTGAACTGTCTCGATTGTCCGATGAGCAGTATGAGGCCGTGGTTGACCGATACTCAGTCTACGCCCGGGTCCAGCCTGAGCACAAAGTGCGGATAGTGAACGCCTGGAAAAAGCAAGGCCGAGTAACTGCCATGACCGGTGACGGAGTCAACGATGCCCCCGCACTGAAGACTGCTGATATTGGAGTGGGGATGGGCATAACCGGAACCGATGTTACTAAAAATGTAGCCGACATGGTTTTGGCGGACGACAATTTCGCCACCATTGTCCATGCGGTGGAAGAAGGCCGGCGGATCTACGAAAATATCCGCAAGGTCATTCAATTTTTGCTGGCTTCAAATTTGAGCGAAGTAGTAGCCATATTTGTGGCCATGATTTTCGGTGTAAGACTATTCGCTCCAATCCATATCCTATGGATAAACCTGGTGACTGATACCCTGCCGGCAATAGGGCTTGGAATGGAAGGCTCCGAGTCGGATATTATGAAAAAACCTCCCCGGAATTCCAAGGAAGGGATATTCTCCGGTGGAGTGGGAATTAGCATCATATACCAGGGGATGATTATCGCGGGACTGACCCTGGCATCCTTCTTCATGGGGCACAGCCAATCCCAGGTAATAGGCATGACTATGGCCTTCTTGACCCTGTCAATGTGCGAGATATTCCATTCCATCAATATGCGGTCGCTGACGGGTTCGATTTTCAGGATGCCGAGAAAGAATGGTTATTTGCTGGGAGCCATGCTTCTGTCGTTCATCCTGACCGTGGTGGTTATATATATCCCGGGGCTCAACACGGTTTTTCACCTGGAAGCCTTATCGTTGGTTAACTTTCTGACCGCTAGTGGGTTGGCATTATCGATAATACCAATCGTGGAGACCGTAAAGTTGATACAGCGACGTGTTCAGCGACAAGCGTAAAGGGTGCTGGTTTGGCCCGGGGGCTTGAACAGCCAACCAGCATAAATGGATGATATTCCCGGATTGGCCGTTGTTTCGCCCATGGAAAAAATTTCCCCGGCCTGCCCAGCTGAGTGATCATTAGCTGTCCCTGGGTTAGGAGATGAGGAACGCCCGCAAATATGCGGGCGTTTGGTTTTAGTATGCGTCCTTGAGGATATTCAGAACATCATCCGGCCCCAGCTGCCGAAATGCACCCAGGGGGCCCAGTGCGGTAGCCTGTTGGGATATATCCTCCAGCCTGTCTGCTTCGACACCGATCTCCCGGAGACTGCCTGCCAAACCCATAGCCTTGAAGAAGTCCGCAGTCCTCTGGATTCCCTCGCGGGCGGCAGCAAAATCGTCCTGATAATCGGTATTCCATACTCGACGTGAGAATTCGGCCATTTTGCCAACCGTATCTTCATTTAGGACATAACGCATCCAGGAGGGAATTAGTACGGCCAGTCCCAGCCCATGAGTGACATCGTAAACAGCACTCAATACATGTTCCATATCGTGGACTGCCCAGTCGGTTAACCTGCCGGTACTCAGAATGCCATTAAGCGCCAAGGTGCTGGTCCACATAAGGTTGGCACGGGCTTCATAATTGTCGGGTTCCGCTAAAGCCAGAGGCCCGTATTTGATACAGGTTTGTAACATGGCTTCCGCCATCCGGTCTTGTATGAAACATCCCGGTGTAGGGCTGAAGTATTGCTCAAATATATGACTGATGATATCGGCTGTTCCGGCGGCGGTTTGGTCTGCTGGCACCGAATAGGTGTAGGAAGGATCCAGGATTGAGAACTTGGGATACAGACTGGTCCCCCCAGTTCCCAGCTTTTCACCGGTATCCTCGTTGGTAATAACGGCATTGGCATTCATTTCCGTACCGGTTGCGGCCAGGGTCAATACTACCCCAACCGGCAAAGCTGAGCCGATGCGGGCCTTGCGGGTAAAGAAATCCCAGGCGTCACCCTCATACATGGAGCCAGCGGCAATTATTTTGGCACAATCTACGGTACTGCCGCCTCCCACCGCCAGGACCAGCTTGATGTCGTTTTTACGGCAGAGTTCGACGCCTTGGCGAACGCTGGATAAGCGCGGATTGGCCTGAACCCCAGACAATTCAGCTACAAAAATGTTCTTATCACACAGACTGTCAATGACCCTTTCGTAAAGCCCGCTGCGCTTGATACTGCCTCCTCCGTAGACCAGGAGTACCCGATCACCGTACTTTAAAACTTCCTTACCCAGTTCTTTGATCTTATCCTTGCCAAACAGTATTCGAGTGGGGATCTGGAGATTAAAGTTCAACATATAATTCCTCCTGTAAAATTGTTGCGATTTGCAACCAGCAAAACATGTTTCTGCTAGTCAGGTGATTACAGATTACCATAGTAGGCCCGGCAATTTAATCTCTTATACATCATGATCGGGAAAACATTCCTCTGGATAGGTTGAACATGGATCCCTGTGGAACAGGCATTACCGGGTTATTGAATTGTGAGGCGCTTAATGATAATATTTGAACAATGATTTATTTAGGGAGGTAAAGTAGTAATGAATGTCAATGAATTATTCAGCCTGAAGGGCAAAGTAGCTATCGTAACCGGCGGATCCATTGGGTTAGGCGCCCAGATGTCGATCGGTCTTGCTGAAGCTGGTGCCAATGTGGTGGTTGCTGCTCGTAAGGTCGAAAGATGTGTTGAACTGTGCAAACAAATCGAAGCTGAGACCGGAGTGCGGGCTCTTCCAGTAGCCTGCGACACCAGCAAAGCTGAAGATTGCCAAAATCTTATTGATGCTACTGTCAAGGAATTCGGTACGGTGGACATTCTCATCAACAATGCCGGGATCACTTGGGGCGCAGATGCCATGGATTATCCCATGAACAAATGGCAGCAGATTATGGATGTGAACCTTACAGGTGTATTCCAGCTTTCAGTAATGGCCGCCAGGATCATGAAGGAAAAGGGCGGAGGAAAGATAGTCAACATCTCATCCACCACTGGATTCGGAGGAACTTATCCCGAGGCTCAGAACACCATAGCATATAATGTCAGCAAGGGCGCGGTCATCACTCTGACTCAGGACCTGGGCGTTAAATGGGCCCGGTATAATATCAATGTGAACGGCATCGCTCCGGGGCCATTTTTGACCCACATGACTGAAAAACATTTCGCCGCTGTCGGAGAAGATGAAGTCAAAAAAGCTAATCCCATGGGGAGATACGGAACCAGTTGGGATTTGAAAGGCGCGGCGGTATTTCTTTCCTCAGCAGCCTCGAATTTCATCACCGGCCATGTGATTCCGGTTGATGGCGGATCCAACGCGCTTTGCTAAGATAAATCCGGAGCATCTGACCATATCCAAACCAGGAGAGCGGTAAAACATAAGGAACGAGGGATGGGGTAACTCTGCCTACACCCTCGTTCCTTTTACTTGAATTCCCCGCGGATACGGCTGATTAATATGGTCGAGGGAACAGTAATTAGATTATCTGTTATGCAGTACAACCTGCCTGCTCCTCCAGCGGTGGGTTGGGTTGGGGCTTCTGCGGTAAATCGAATACAACTATTACTTGGATTTGCGTTGGTGGCATGCTGACGTTAGGGGAAATGATTCATGGGATTGTTGGAATTATTGATGGTCGCAGTGGGAGTGTCCATGGATGCTTTTGCGGTCTCGCTCGTCAAAGGCTTGAGGATGCGGAAGGTCAATTACCGGCATGCAGCGATTATTGCGGCTTTTTTTGGAGGATTTCAGGCATTCATGCCGCTGGCAGGTTGGGTCGCAGGACGGCAGTTCGAAAGGTATATCACCGGCTTTGATCATTGGATTGCTTTCATACTGCTGGCCTTCATCGGCGGGAAAATGTTGATGGAAGCCTTCAGGAAAGATGCTGAAGAGCCGGTTAATCACGATAGCCTTGATATTCGGGAGTTGGCCGTCTTAGCAGTAGCCACAAGTATAGATGCTCTGGCGGTGGGCATCGCTTTTGCTGCGTTAAAGGTGTCGATCCTGCCCTCGGTGGTTTTGATCGGGATTACTACCTTCGGATTCTCTTTTCTGGGGGTTGATCTTGGCTACCGGTTTGGAATGAGGTTCAAAAGCGCAGCCGAAATCTCCGGCGGTTTGGTTTTAATTACTATTGGCTTGAAAATCCTTTTCGAGCATCTTGGCATAATATGAGGGTTCTGCATAGACTTAGGCGCCCGGGAAAACCATTCATCCTTGATGCCTGACATTAATCAGTGGCCTTGGCAGAAGGTTCGACAGATCTTGAAGGTTTTTCACTGGTATTTCGCACGATGTTTTCTTAATGGGACTATGCCAATTACCCGGAAAGCTGATACAATAAACGAATGATAAAAATATTGGAATCGAAATCGAATATCCGTTCAGGGTCAGAGATAAAAGCCGAATATTATGCCGTAGTTGGAGACTTGGTGAGTCACGATGCCGTTCAAGCCCTGGATGGCTTTGTCCATCATCGCAACTTCTCCCGACTGGAACACGTTCTTCATGTATCCTATCTGAGTTACCTGGTATGCAGGAAAACCGGATTGGACAGCCAATCGGCTGCCAGGGGAGGCTTGCTTCATGATCTGTATTTTTATGATTCCCATACCGTCAAGCCGGATAGAGGCATCCACTGTTTTTGCCATCCAACCATAGCCGTGGAGAACGCATCCGAACTATTTACTTTGAATGAAATCGAAAAAGACATTATTCTTAAACATATGTGGCCCGTTACTATCCGCCCGCCGAAGTATAAGGAATCCTATATAGTGTCTTTGTTGGATAAATATTGCGCATCCAGAGAGGCTTTGCCCAATGAATCGGTAAGTGCATTCTTGACTGGACGACTAAGAGTCGACCTGCAGCCTGCTTTGTCTTTGCTGAGCCAGAGTGATTTTTAAGCCATAAAGCCTTACTTGCAACCAAAAAATAGCCGGCTTACATCGCATGGGAAGCTTATCCCATGGTCGATTGTCCGCCGGCTGTTATTCGCTTTCCCAGGTGCGCTGATGTCAACCTAATCCAAGATCCATGCCATTTCTCTTACCTCGAACTATTCCTTGGATGCAATCAACTCATAAAAATCCATTTTGGGTTTTTCGGCCAAAAAAGGAGCTACTTTCTTCCCCATGATTTCCTGGAAATGAGGAGTGGAACCATGATACTCGAGGGCGGCCTTATCCTTGTACACCTCATAGAACATAAACTGTGCGGGGTCCTTTTTTGCCCGGTGAAGTGAGTAGGTCAGGGTGCCATCCTCGTCTCCGATCATAGCAACGAACGATTTTAGAAGTTCGCTCAGTTCCTCTTCCATCCCCGGTTTTGCCTTCAATACAGCAACATTGGCAATCATATCAAACGCCTCCTTCTATTTTTTCTGCGCATCATCCCCTCGGACTAGCTTTTCCTTGCCTTCGGGGTATTTTAATGATATTTGCAGTAGGGTTGTCAGAAATATTCCACGCCCGAGCAAAGATCACCTTTTTTGATGCACAAGAACCTAATCCGTCGATAATCGGTTGCCAAAATATTGACAAACTATAGGAAGTTATTTAGTGTTGAGAATATATTGTGAGAATTGTATGAAAATAGTATTCAATTCTGGTAAATTAGCTTTTATTAATAGAGTCTGATAGCGGGACCGAGTTGGTCTGATTGTGGTGACAATAACAGTTGATCAGCTTTTATCCTGTTTCGAGGTTTGGATACCCCAGCATGGAGAAATATCTATGGAATAAAATGGTTCATTGCCAGGGGTATCGGATTCCATTTGCTTTAGAGATCCATAAAAGGAAGGGGGCATCGCTTTCCGGAAGCGGAACGTCAAGTATCAACCATCAGCATCAATCTGACAGAAGTTTGGTACAGGGTTCTTCGATTAGGGACGATGACTATTTTTTAGAAGGGGTGAGACAATGAGTGTTTATGCAACCAGACCATGGTTGGCAGCCATTGACCCTCAAGTCCCGCGGGAAGTCCGATTGCCGGAAATGCCGATTTACCAATATCTGATCGATTCGTTCAAGAAGTTTCCCAACAACATCGCAATTTACTACTACGGTACCGAGTTCACTTATGCCGAACTGGAAGCTCTGACCAATAAACTGGCCAATGGACTTCGAAAATCAGGGGTTGAAAAGGGTGACCGGGTAGTTTTTCATATGGACAACTGCCCTCAGTACGTGATTGCTTTCTTTGCCCTTATGAAGCTGGGCGCCGTGGTGGTTCAAGTCGGACCTATGGCCACCGGACTGGAACTGTTGGCTATTGCCAATGACTCTCAATCTAAAGGCATTATTACCATGGATTATCTGGTGCGGAAGGTTCAAGAGGTTTTTGATGAAAGTACAATGCAGTTCATAGTCTATAGTACCCTTCAGGACTATCTGCCCATGGATCCATTCCCCACAGCTCCATTTGGGGTTCCTCCAGTGCCGACCATATCGAAAACCGATAAAATCCTGGAGTTTTGGCAACTGCTGAACCAGTCCTCCCGGTTTGAGCCGGTTGACATCGATCCGCGGAAGGATTTGGCGGTACTTCAGTATACCAGCGGAACAACGGGTGTTCCCAAGGGAGTAATGATAAGTCACTTCAACACCACTTCATATATCACCCTCGCTACGGTAAATGATTATAAGACCGTAGAAGGAGAAGAGGTATACCCGGTCAGTCTACCTTTGTCCCACAATTATGGCATGTTCCAAACGGTGGTGTTGCCGATTGCAGCCGGAGCCAAAATAGTAATCATGCTGCGCTTTCATCCGGATGAGGCCTTGAAAACCATACATCATCTGCGGTGTACATGTTTTAGGGCTGTACCGACCATTTTAACTCTCCTCTCACAGCATCCCCAGCTTGATGAATTCGATCTGACCAGTGTTCGCCATTGGATAGTGGGCGGGGCTCCGGTTCCGCAAAAAGTGGTGGATGTTTTCAAAGCGATTTCAGGGGGGAATGTTGCTGAGGGCTACGGCCTGACAGAAACTACCTCCGGGGTCATCATCAACCGATTATATGGGCAAACCCTGCCGGGAATGGGGATGCCATTCATTGGAACTGACGTCAGGATCATCGATATCAGATCCGGGGAGGATGTGCCACTTGGGGAAGCAGGGGAGTTGCTTATCAAGGGACCGACGGTAAGTTCGGGTTATTGGGGCAAGCCTGAGGAGACCGCCAAGGCCTTTCAGGATGGGTGGCTTCATACCGGGGATCTGGTCCGCATGACTTCTGAGGGCGTGCTCCAATTTGTGGATCGGCTTAAGGAGTTGATCATTGTGTCGGGCTACAATGTCTATCCGACCGAAGTGGAAAACGCTTTGTATCAACACCCGGGGGTTATGGAAGCTGCGGTCATAGGCGTGCCCGATGAACGTCAAGGGGAAGTGGTGGGAGCGGTCATCAAGAGGAAACCCGGATCTCAGGTGGGAGAGGAAGAGCTCATGGCTTTTTGCCGTGAAAAGCTGTCTCCTTACAAAGTGCCTAAGAGGATCCGATTCGTGGATGAATTTCCCCGCACGGCTGCCGGTAAGATTCTCAAGAGACTTTTGTAGGCACCACAGGCTATTCAATATCTGTTGAGGAGAAGCTCGGATTGGAAGCAGCCTAACCCGAAAGTAAACGGCAGAATTGCCTTGCGCAATTCTGCCGTTTTAATCTCAATAACTTGGATTTAAGGAGATGTTACACAGGGTCCACATAAGGGAGATTGGAATACTTGGCTGATTTCTTGGGGGCCGACAACAAGCCTTTGGTTATCCATTTTCGGGTATCCGCAGGATCGATTACCGCGTCAATCTCAACATAAGAAGCCATATTGACGGCCTTGCCGCGATCGTACATCTGGTCCAGCAGTTTGTTGAATAGCGCTTCCCTGGCCGCTGGGTCCTGTTGGGCATCCAGCTCTTTCTTAAATCCGGCTTTGACCGCACCCTCCAGACCCATGGCTCCGAATTCACCAGTCGGCCAGGCGGCTATGAAAGCTGATTCGTGGAATCCG
This sequence comes from uncultured Syntrophothermus sp., assembly GCA_964506825.1. Taxonomy (GTDB): domain Bacteria; phylum Bacillota; class Syntrophomonadia; order Syntrophomonadales; family DTU052; genus JAAYDA01. Next base: position 2,730 of record CAZDND010000052.1, on the reverse strand, counting down.
CCTTTAGCCATGGCCATGGCTCCCAAGCCGTATCCGCGACGGGTTACTACTGAGAAATATGGGACTTGCAGATGGGAACCGATCACAAACATCCGACAGACATGACGCACCTGTGCCCGGGTCTCAATATCCGGGCCGACCATAAAGCCCGGGGTATCGATCAGGGACAGAATAGGAATTCCGTGGGCGTTGCATATCTGCATCAGACGAGCCGCCTTGTCTGCTCCTTCGGCTTCGATTGAACCCGCCATGTGTTTGCAGTTGTTGGCTATGACTCCAAAGGGCTTGCCCTCGATACGGATGAAACCGGTGATCATTCCAGGACCGTATGCCGCCCGTAGCTCCAAAAAGGAGTCGACATCAGCGATGCCTTTGATTACCAGGCGCATGTCGTACACTCGGCGGCGGTTCTCGGGGATAATTTTACGAAGTCTCGTGGCATCGGGACTTTCCCACTCCTTGAGGTCGCCCTGGAAATAGGATAGGTATTTGCGGGTTACGGCCACCATTTCAACATCGTCCTCCACGGCAATGTCGACCACCCCATTGCGAGTTTGTACCTCCATGGGACCAACTTCCTCGGTGCGAAAAACGCCCAATCCTCCACCTTCAATCATAACTGGGCCACCCATGCCGATGTTGGAGTTTTTGGCGGCGATGATAACGTCACAACAGCCTAAAAGAGCGGCATTGCCGGCGAAACAAGGTCCGGAGACTACCCCGATGAGAGGGGCCTTCCCGCTGAAACCTCCGAATGCCGCAAAGGTGTGGAGATCGAGGCCCCCGATGACCACGCCGGTAGCATCGACGTCCCCCGGTCGCCCTCCTCCGCCCTCCGCGAAGAGGATCAGGGGTATTTCCTGTTCATGGACCAATTTTAGCATCCGGTCCATTTTCTTGTGGTTGAAATACCCCTGGGTCCCTGCAAGAACCGTGTAATCGTAGGCCATAACCATGCATCGGGAGTTTTCTTCTCCGAAATCGTCCCCATTGATGGAACCGATGCCGGTTATAAGGCCGTCTGCGGGCGTTTTGGCGATCAGGTCTTCTTCTGAGCGCCGCTTGCGCTGGGCGGCAATGGCCAGAGCTCCGTATTCCATGAATGAATCGGGGTCGCACAGATCCTCTATGTTTGCCCGGCTGGTACGCTGGTTCTTTGCTGCTCGGCGGGCTACCGCGTCAGGGCGGTTCAAATCCAGACCATACGAGTGGCGCTTGAGGGATTCGACCAGTTCGGGACGAAGATTCTCCGTGCCGGTTGGGTTTTCTTTGCTCATAAGTCTCACCTTCCTGTGTTATTGCTGCACAGCCCCGGATCAATTTAACAGCGGCATTTTACGCGGTTATAAGGATACTGCTGGGGCCTTCCGCGGCTTACATTTGTGAGCCATCGGTGCTCGGATATTCCATCTTTCGGGAACCTTGACCCTGCACGAATCAGTACCCTGTTGAGGGGCAGACCCGAAAAGGGGCTTGGTTTCTGCTTCAGGATTTTCATCCATTTACCATTCTACTAGAACCCAGGGGGTGAAGGCTACCCTCGCTTGCCTTCTTCCTCATCCCGCAGGATCCTCCGCAGCAGTTTGACTCCCTGTTTGGGCAGTTCGGTTCTAAACTCGATGTAAACCGGTACCTTATGGGACGACATATTCTCCCGAGCCCAGGTTATGATTTCTTCTGCGGTAACCTTACCGACCGAATCTGGCTTCAGGACGACAAAGGATTTGATGACTTCACCCTTTTTGGCATCCGGAACAGGGATTACTGCATTTTCCATCACTGCGGGGTGTTGGTTAAGGAAAGTTTCGACTTCCTCTGGAAATACTGAGAAGCCGGACACCTTGATCATTTCTTTCTTTCTGCCCAGCCAGTAGAGATAGCCATCTTCATCAAATCTGCCCACATCTCCGGTATGGACATAACCGTCGATCAAGGTGCTGGCGGTGGCTTCCGGCTTGTTCCAGTAGCCTTTCATGCAACCGGGGTTGCGCAGGGCTATTTCACCTTCTTCTCCCAGGGGCAGCTCTCGGGATTTGTCATCAAAATCAACGATTTTGAACTCCGCCTCGAAACCTGGAATACCCATACTGCCATATTTTATCTTTTGGCGAGGGCAGAAGGTATCAGCGGTGTGGGTTTCGCTCAAACCGTAGGCGCCTTCAAGCAGTTCGCATCCCTTGGTGAAGGCTTCCCATCCCTTGGAGATTTTCTCGTTTAGGGCTACCACAAAGGAGGTGCATAAATTCAGCTCCAGGCTGCTAAGGTCGTATTTGGATGCCTCGGGGTGTCCCATGATGGCAAGGTTCATGGGAACTGCAGTGTAAATAAAGGTAGCCTTGTATCTGTCAATGGCCTTTAGTGTGGTCAGAGGATCGAATTGGGTGATGATGATATTGGTAGCTCCTTTAAGCACGGGTGCTAAAAGAAACAGCATACCGGCAATGTTGAAATAGGGCATAAGGGTCAAAACCCTGCTGTTTTCTTTGATCCCGCAGGACATCCGTTCTGCTTATTTCTATGAACGGCAGGCAGATGGGTGACACCCGGCATACCGGAGACGATGACGGCCCGGAATCCGGCCCTTTTGATGGAGCGGAGGGAACCGGATGGCTGAGATATGCGTAAGGGATTCATCGGGACCCTGGTATCACGGGTCCAATCTTGTGCTTGACACTTTGCGTCCCGGGAGTACGGTGACCAGGTGGAAAGAATTGGCCGAGGCCTTTTCGC
>CAZDND010000051.1:0-11379 GCA_964506825.1 uncultured Syntrophothermus sp. | reverse complement strand
AGGGGGCTCAAGCGGGGGATTATCTGTATCTCACCAAGCCGCTGGGAACGGGCATAATTGCTACGGCCATCAAAGGGGAGATGGCCTCTGAATCCATGATACAAGGAGCAGTAGCTTCCATGGCCCAATTAAACCGTGGGGCTCGCGATGTTATGATGGAAACCGGAGTCCACGCCTGCACCGACGTAACCGGGTTTGGGCTGATCGGTCATGCCATGGAAATGGTGGAAGGCACCCCGATGACTATCGAGCTGTGGGCGGACAATCTGCGAATTCTGGAGGGGGCCCGGGAGATGGCCGCCATGGGGTTGATCCCCGCGGGCGCCTACACCAACCGCTCATACTACGAGGATAGAGTCCAGGTCCAGGCAGGAATCGATGTAACCTCTGTAGATCTGTTGTATTCGCCGGAGACCTCGGGTGGGTTATTGATCGCCGTCGGGGCCGACCGCAAGAGTATTCTGGAAGCTGGGTTCGAAAAGCAGGGGATCGATTATTCCCTGGTGGGCATAATTGTGGGATATGGCCCATCAAACAATAGCATGATCAGTGTGAGGAGGAGATCCGATGGATGATCAAATTATTGATGCCCGGGGCTTGGCCTGTCCGCAGCCGGTGATCCTGACCAAAAAGGCCCTGGATGCCGAGGATGAGGGATTTGTGACCACGGTCGTGGACAACACTTCAGCCGTTGAAAACCTGACCAGATTGGCCCGGGTGATGGGCTGTGGAGTAGAGGTTGAGCAAATAGGCGACGAGTATCACGTCCGCATTGAAAAAATCGGGGCCGGGCCGGAGCCGATCGAACACAATCAGAGTGTCATTCTGGTTAAAAACCAATTCCTGGGCGAGGGCAATGATGAGCTGGGACGCATTCTCATGAATAGCTTCATGTATACCCTGACCCAGATGGAAGGCACGGTGGGGAGTATAATATTCATGAACAGCGGGGTGGTCCTTACGGTCAGCGGTTCGGAGGTCCTGGAACATCTGCGACTGCTAGAACAATCCGGGGTGGAAATCCTGGTATGCGGGACCTGCCTGGATTTCTATCAAATCAAGAATCAGCTGGGGGTAGGCCATGTCAGCAATATGTACACCATATATGAAAAGATGGCTGCCGCGTATCGGGTGATTACCCTGTAAACTCAGGGGGATATAGATATGGAAATCAAGAAATTTGCACTGGGAGATACGGTGCGCATGAAGAAAAAGCATCCTTGCGGGAGCAATGAGTGGGTGGTCACCCGCATGGGTGCGGATATCAAGATCCGATGCTGCGGATGCGGCCACCAGGTAATGATGCCCCGGCCCAAGTTCGAGAGCAGCATGGCGGCGGTCATCAGGTCCCAGGCGGCGGAGGCGGAATAGGGTTTTGATCGGTTCCAAATGATACCCTGGCTAGAGGCCTCCTCCTTAGGTTTTGGGGCTTGGCTATCGACGGGTTGCCGAAACTTGCCAAGTGATGGTGGAGTTGATATACTACGATGGTATCCCTGCCCCGGGGAAGACCGGGGCCACAGACCATAGGGAGGAGGTGACACAATGCGTCCGTACGAGATGATGTTCATCTTAAGACCGGAATTACCTGCCGAGACTGTTGATGCGGCCAAAACCAGAGTAACTGACATCATTGCACAAACCGGCGGTGAATTCTTGGACTTCGACGTATGGGGCAAGCGTAGATTGGCCTATGAAATCAATGATTTCCGTGAGGGTCTTTATATGCTTGCTCATTTTCATGGGACAACGGAAACTGTGAACGAGTTGGATAGGGTCTTAAAGATTTCCGACAGTTTCCTGCGCCACATGATCATTCGTAAAGAGGATTAGGGGGTGACGGTAGTAAGATGCTTAATCGAGTAATTTTGATTGGACGTCTGACCAGAGATCCCGAAATGAGGTACACTGGCAACGGAGTAGCTGTCTGTACTTTTTCCATTGCCGTTAACCGGCCCTATACCAACCAGGCAGGCGAAAGACAGGCTGATTTCATCGATATAGTCACCTGGAGACAGCTGGCTGAAAACGTTGCCAATTATATGGCCAAGGGTCGCATGGTGGCGGTCGAGGGCCGTCTGCAGGTGAGAACCTATGAAAGCCAGGACGGCCAAAAGCGCAAAGCAGTCGAAGTAGTCGCCGATACCGTAAAGTTTCTCGATAGGGCTCCAGGAGCGGGTGCCGGACCAGGTTCCGGGAAAAAGCCAGCCGATGACGATGGGTGGGAGTCCCTGGGCAAAGAAGTTGACCCCGGCGGGATAGATCTGGCCGGTGATGATGAAATACCCTTTTAGGAGGTAGGACCACATGTTGAAGAAAGAGCGTAAGAAAAAAAGACGCCCTTGTACGTTCTGCGCAGAGAAGGTCAAGCAGATAGACTACAAGGATGTGCCGCGTTTAAGGCGGTTTATAACCGAAAAAGGCAAGATTTTGCCGCGAAGGATCACTGGAAATTGCGCAGGCCACCAGAGGCAGCTGACAACTTCCATAAAACGGGCCAGGAACATAGCCCTGCTGCCCTTTTCCTCAGAGTAAACCTTCAGACCGCAAGACAATCAGCCTTGCGGTCTGTTTTTTTGCACCTGCAGAAGGATTCAGAAGGAAAACCCCTGGAAGTTAGAGAAGTTATCAGGTAATCAGGGGGTGGCGAGTCTGAATCTGAAAAGTCAAATGGATCTTGCGAAGAATATCAGAATTGTTGAATGGCTTAAAGCGGAGTTGTTGGAGTCGGTGGCCGCACTTTTCAAGGCTTTGCTGAAAACCAGTGACGAAGCCATCAGCGATTGCCTGGCATCGATCGTAATATCTACCTACATCCTGGGGAAAAGGGTAGGTATCAATTTCAGCTATATCGATTTCAAGGTGGAAAGCAAGCTTAAGCTGAGCATCAACGATATTCACGAAGTGGAGACGGGGTTTGAGGATTTAAAGTCCCTGCTCGTGCATTTGGAGAATAAGAAAAAGTGAAGAAAACATTGGGATCCTGGCAGGTGACAACGGCAGCTGCTGCCTGCCTGGGCGGCATGGCGTTGTGGTCGCAGCATATGAATATTTGGGGGATAATGGCCATGGCGGTCTTGGTGATGGCGGGCAGCCAAGGTCTTGGGGTGGTGTGGGCTTTTGGTATCGCAGCCACCGGGGCAGTCGCCTTAATAGGCGGAATAGATATTGTTCCCTATGCCTTGCTGACAATACTGCCTGGTATAGCCATGGGATGGATGCTGTCGCGATCGGGTACCCTGGGAAAGGTCCTGACTGTTGGACTCATGGCCGGCACAGCCGGATTTTTTATAAATTGGGGCTGGCAAGCCTGGTATACTTCGCTTCCCCTGGGCATCCATTATTTGGAGCAGGCCCTTGCGGATTATTTTGACTACATGGTCGAGGTAATCCAGATATCCGGTATGGAAGAATTTTATGCGGATCAAGGGTTCAGCCTGCAGGTGATGAAGGATGCTCTGGCTGGATATCTATCTTCTTTGGCGGGGCTGCGGCCAGCCATCTACCTGTTAACCGACTGGTTCAGGATTTTGGTGGGATTACTGCTGGCCCGAATCGCCCTGGGCAGCCGGGGATATCTGGCGTTTCCTCGCTTTTCGTCACAGCGGATGGCCTGGCAATTGGATTGGGTGATTATTCTGGGGCTCAGCATGTGGCTGGCAGGGGACAACTGGAGCATCGAATGGCTGAAGGCCGCTGGCAGAAACCTCCTGGCGCTGATGATGCCCATAGTCTTTTATTTCGGTATGTGCCTCACGGTGTATCTTTTCAAGAGGTTCAGGAAACGTCGCTTGCTGATAGCGGCACTGGTTATGGCGGGGTTGTTTCTCCCGTTGCAATTTACTATGGTTGTATTGATTCTGGGACTTTTCGACCCGTTGATTGATTACAGACATTTGACAGAGGAAAGGGGGAGTTCGGCGTGAAAGTGATCCTGACGGCTGACGTACCCAAGATAGGCAAACAAGGTGAGGTTATAAATGTTTCGGATGGATATGCGCGCAACTATCTCTTCCCCCGAAAACTTGGGGTCGAAGCATCGGCGGCCAAGATAAATGAGCTGCAGCAAAAAAGTCTCCAGGAAGAGAAGCGCAAAGGAAAAGAAGAGGATAAGGCAGTCCGGATTAAGCAATTGATAGAAGGACAGCAGGTGACCATCAAGGCCAAATGCGGAGACGGGGGCAAGCTTTTTGGGGCCGTAACGTCTAAGGAGATAGCCGATGCCCTTAATAAGGCCTTCAAGGTAGACATTGACAAAAAGAAGGTCGAGATTAAGGATCCAATCCGGCATTTGGGAGATTATCCGGTACGTATCAAGATACATCAAAAAGCCCAGACCGAAATAACCGTCCGGGTTGAAGAACTCTAGGATAAACAGCGATCTTCGGGGTGATTAATGGGCGGTCCGGGAATATTGTCAGAAATGTGGCACTTCGTTGACTTGGGCTCGGGCAATTGGTAATATTAATGTCGGTGGCTATCAAGGATCCGGGGAGGTGGACCAATGTCCACAGTTATTCTGGTTGGTGCCCAGTGGGGCGATGAAGGCAAAGGTAAAATCACAGATTTCCTGGCGGAGAAGGCGGATTATGTAGTTCGTTTTCAGGGCGGGAGCAATGCTGGTCACACGGTGGTAGTGGGCACCGACAAGTTTATGCTGCATCTGGTACCGTCGGGGATTCTCTATCCGGATACCGTTTCGATAGTCGGAAATGGCGTGGCTTTGGATCCCGGTTTACTGCTGGAAGAAATGACCGGACTCAAGGAGCGCGGGGTGGATATCTCCAACCTGCGGATCAGCAGCCGAGCTCATATTGTGATGCCCTATCACAAACAGTTTGATACCCTGCACGAGGATGGGGAAAGAAAAATTGGTACCACCAAGCGGGGAATCGGGCCCCTATACACTGACAAGATAAGCCGAATAGGTTTTCGGGTTACAGATATATTGGATAAACATCTATTCCCGGAGCAGTTGAAACGGATTGTGGATGAAAAGAATTTCATCCTCGACCGGGTCTACGGGCTGCCCGGGTTCGACTTTCAGTCACTGCTGGACGAATGCCGGCATTATGGGGAGCTCTTACGGCCCATGGTGGCGGATACCTCGCTGCTGGTCAATAATGCCATTCAGGAGGGTAAGAAAGTACTCTTTGAGGGTGCTCAGGGAACCCTTTTGGATATCGACCATGGCACTTACCCTTACGTGACCTCGTCACATCCAATTGCAGGCGGGGCTTGTGTGGGTGTGGGAGTTGGTCCTACCAGGATTGATAGGGTGGTTGGAGTGGTCAAGGCTTATACTACCCGGGTGGGAGAGGGTCCATTTCCCACCGAGCTGCATGATAAAACCGGGGAGCTGCTTAGGCAAAAGGGCAACGAATTCGGGACAACTACCGGACGCCCCCGCCGTTGCGGCTGGCTGGATGCGGTGATCCTCAGATATGCAGCCCGCATCAATGGACTGACGGATTTGGCGATTACCAAGCTCGATGTGCTGGATTCATTTGAAAAAATAAAAATCTGCGTGGCTTATCGCTACAAGGATCAGCTTATATACGATTTTCCTGACAGCCTGGAAGTATTGCGTGAATGCGCGCCGGTTTATATCGAAATGGATGGTTGGCAGGAGGATCTGGCTGGGGTTCGTGATCTCCGGGACATGCCGGCCAAAGCCCAGGCCTACATCAACAAAATGGTGGAGTTGTGCGGTGTAGAGCCCTGTATTCTGGCAGTTGGCCCCGGCAGAGCAGAAACCATAGTTACCCGGGACCTCTTCGAGGGCAGATTATAATAGGCTTTTAAGCTTGGCTCCATTATCATACTATAGCAATCAGGGCGATTAGCTCAGTTGGTTAGAGCGCTTGCCTCACATGCAAGAGGTCGGGGGTTCGAGTCCCTTATCGCCCACCATTACTTAATCCCGATGGTATGAGCTGATAGGCGAAATAGCATCGCGGAGTAAGTTATGCCGAGCGGCAGAGCGAGGCGTGAATCGCTGAAGGCGGCAGCCTGAAGCGCTCTGCGTAAAACGCAGATAGGTGGAATCTGCGGGCCACAAATGCCCTGACGAAGGAGCGTTGAAATCCATCCGGCGCAAGTCCTCGGCGTTGGGGCAATATATGGGCGGGAGTAGCTCAGCGGTAGAGCATCGGCTTCCCAAGCCGAGGGTCGAGGGTTCGAACCCCTTTTCCCGCTCCATGAAAACACGGCACTTTCAAGTGATTGAAAGTGCCTTTATTTATTGGGATCTTGGAAGCTAAAGGGACGTGCCTTCTACTACATATTTCTATTTATGCTTATATCAGGGCATGTCTATTTTGATGATGATGCAGTATACTAGTAATATGAAAGCAAGGGGATGTTCTTTTTGCTTCCTTTATTACTATAAATGCCCTTCGAAATTATGTTCCCATCTATGAATCATGGCATGCAATTCTTCATGGACCCCGTGTCCCATAACACTTTCCTCATACTGCTCAAATTTCTCAAATAGTTCATCCTGCATGGTATCATCCAATAGTTTGTCGGCCATTACAAATAAGACATTGTTCTCTTTTTCTATATGAATTCTCAAAAGACTCTGGTATCCAACCGCAGCAATAATGAATCCCTTAATGTCCTGTGAATCCAAGGATTTGCTCATCAGTGCGATATATTCCCGGCCCTGGACATGTTCCCTGAGCATAGCCCCAACCGGTCCTCCTTCTTTGGGAACACCGTTCTTGACCAAATCCTCAAAAAGAAAATTTTCTTCTTTGCCGTGATGGCATTTATCGGCGAAGATCTTTAGGAAGTGAACCAGTTCATGGTAATACGAAAGTATGGCACCGGAATCTTCGGGATCTGGGGTTATCATCTTGTCCATAATCTTCAAAACACGGAGAATGGTATCATGCTCATTTCTGAGATCCTGAGTTGCTTTTCCCATAATCGCATCCTTCTTTCACATCAATTTTTGCATTCATCGGTTCACGCGGGTCGCCGTCGTAAATCGCCTCACGATTTTTCATTTGTTTGGGATACTCTCATTATAAGTCGGTTGCAGGAAAATTACCTTTAGCCAAATCAATATTTGCTTGAATTATCGTAAGCAAGAATGGAATTCCCTGGTTGCCGTCAGAAATATATAAATTGGATTTCGAAATAGCGTCGATTTCTTGTAGTCTGAAAGCCGTTGAAATACAATATTGTTATAGGATCTGGCCGGTGGGCCATCCCTTCCCTGATGCCATGTATAGGATCGAATCCACGGACCCCAACACATATCTGCCGCACTAATGAACTTCTCAGATTATCTTCAACAAACATCGTATAAATGTCATCTGCAGGCTCCTTTACCAGGGATGTTTGCAGATTGGCAGGTCAGCCTATCGTCTTCCAATTCTATGTTAATGCAAATCAGATCCGCAGTTGGACAGAAAGGATTTGCCTATGAAGATTGCTGTTTCCGGAAAAGGTGGGGTGGGAAAATCGACTATCGCGGCCTCCTTGGCCTTGATACTGGCTGAGCGGGGCAGCCGGGTAATTGCCCTGGATGCTGACCCGGATGCCAATCTGGCCTATGCCTTGGGCATACCCCAGGCTGAGCAGAAAGAGATTGTTTTGATAGCGCAGAGAATTGCGCTGATTGAAGAACGCATTGGGGCCAAACTCGGCATATATGGGCAGATGTTCAAGCTAAATCCCGAGGTGGCAGATTTGGCCGATCGTCTGACTTATAAACACCGCGGAGTAAGCCTGCTGGTCCTGGGAGCGGTCCGCAACGGCGGGGGCGGCTGCGCTTGTCCGGAAAATACCTTTATACAGTCGTTTGTCAATGATTTGGTATTGAATAAGGATGAGAACCTCATCATGGATATGGAGGCCGGAGTTGAGCACCTGGGAAGAGCTACGGCTCAGGGCGTCGATGCGATGCTGGTGGTGGTGGAGCCGGGGCAGCGATCCATAGAATGCGCCCTCCAGGTAGAGCGGATGTGCGGTGACATCGGCCTGACCAATCTTTTGTACATTGGCAACAAGATCACCTGCGAAGCCGACCGGAAATTTATTGAGGAGGCTTTGCCGGGGCGCGAATTGATCGCCTTCCTTCCTTACAGCGAAAAATTGCGCTCAGCGGATCGCGACGGAGTATGCGCCTACGACTGCCTGAGCCCCCAGGAGTTGTCGGTTTACCAACAGATCATTAAAAGGCTTACCCCTGCGGCTTAGTTTCGACCAGCCGTTTTTTTGACGCAAAAATCAGCGGTTCGAAGGGAGTGAGTAGGTTGAAAAGGGTTTTAGTTCGTTTTGAGAAATGTGTCGGATGCCATACCTGCGAATTGGCCTGCGCCATCGCCCACAGCGAGGCCAAAACATTGTTGGGGGCCGTGCTGGGAGGTGAGCGGCCGCCTGTCTACATCAAGGTGGAGCAGGGCGGAAACCTGCGTTTCCCGCTGCAGTGCCGTCATTGCACCGATGCTGCCTGCATCCACGCCTGTATGAGCGGCGCTCTCAGTCGGGACGAGGATAGCGGCGCAGTGCTTTGCAACCAGGACAAATGTGTCGGCTGTTGGATGTGCGTTATGACCTGCCCCTTTGGAGCGGTAACCGAGAGCCCGGCTCACAAGGCTGCCAAATGTGATCTTTGCCACGGTATCGGCACACCCTTCTGCGCAGCTTCCTGTCCAACCGGTGCGCTGAGCTTCGAAGAGGTGGGGGTCTATGATCACAACAAAAGGCAGGACTTTATCGTTAACTACCTGGAAACAGAAATGAAGGGGGAGAGGTAGGTATGATTAACCGCGAAAAATCCATCGATCCAGCATCGCTTAAGATGATCGCCAAGGCTTATGCCGACCATGTGGAAATATGCTGGGACCGCCAGGAGGCGCAACAGACTCAGTGCGGTTTTGGTGAACTGGGCACCTGCTGCCGCAACTGTCTCCAGGGTCCCTGCCGGATAAATCCCTTTGGCGAACCTAAAACCGGTATCTGCGGCGCCAGCGCGGATACTATCGTCGCCCGGAACCTGTTGCGCAGCGTTACCGCTGGTGCGGCTACTCATGTAGACCACGCCTTTGAAGCGGTGGAAATCATGCAGATGGCAGCTGAACGCAGTGTTCCCTACGACATCAAGGATGAAGTCAAGCTCCATGCGGTAGCGGCTAAACTAGGGCTGTCAACTGAGGGCAAGGACAAATACGAACTGGCCAAGGAATTGACGCAGGTGATGTTTGCCGACTTCGGACCGGGGCAGGAAACCATGAAATATCTATTGGCCATGGCTCCGGAGGAGCGGGTAGGTGTATGGCGTAAGCTGGGGATTCTCCCCAAGGGACCGGACCAGGAAATTCGTCGCTCTTTGCACGAAACAGCCATGGGGGTGGATGCTGATCCTATAAACCTGCTGCTTAATACGGCCAAAATGGGCTTGGTGGACTGCTACTCCGGGCTCAAACTGGGCACGGATGTCCAGGATATAGTCTTCGGCACGCCCACCCCGGTAAAAACTGAAGCCAACTTGGGGGTTCTGGAAAGGGACAAGGTCAATATCGTAGTGCACGGGCATGTCCCTTTCCTCTCCGAGAAAATTGTAGAATGGGCCCGCAAGCTGGAGCCGGAGGCCATAGCGGCTGGAGCCGAGGGAATACAGCTTTCCGGGCTTTGCTGTACCGGCAACGAAGTTCTGATGCGCCAAGGAGTAGCCTCCGCAGGTAATTACCTGTCTCAGGAATTGGCGGTGATCACCGGGGCTGTGGATCTCATCGTGGTTGACGTCCAGTGTATTATGCCTTCTTTGCCTCAGGTGGCGGCTTGTTACCATACCAGGATAGTGACCACTCATGCCATCGGGAAAATCCCGGGAGCGGAACATATCCCATTTGCCCCGGAAACCGCCGACCAGGATGCCGCCCGGATTGTACGCATGGGAATCGAAGCCTTTGGCCACCGGGACCCGGCGAAGATAGATATCCCAACCGACAAAAGTGAGATTTGGGGCGGGTTTTCCGTGGAAGCTATTGTGGCAGCGCTGGCAACGTTGGATGCAGCTAATCCTCTCAAGCCGCTGGTGGACAATATCGTAGCCGGCAATGTCCTGGGCGCGGTGGGCATCGTGGGCTGCAACAATATTCGGTTTCCCCAGGATAAAATCATCGTGGGTTTGGCCAAGGAACTGGCAAAGCAGAATGTGCTGGTGGTGGTCACCGGCTGTGCAGCCCACGCTTTAGGCAAGGTCGGGCTGATGAGTCCTGCCGGCGCCAAAAAAAATGCTGGGGATGGGCTGCTGGAGGTGCTGACCGCGGTGGGCGAATCTGCAGGTCTGGGCGGACCGCTGCCGCCGGTACTGCATATGGGCAGTTGTGTGGATAATTCCCGGATCGGTGATCTGTTGGCAGCCCTGGCCGGTTATCTGGGCGTAGCCGTCAAGGATTTGCCGGTAGCAGCTTCGGCTCCCGAGCTGAACCATGAAAAGGCTCTGTCCATCGGCACCTGGGCCGTAGATATGGGCCTGCTAACTCATATTGGCATGGCGCCCAACGTGCTGGGCAGCCCATTGGTGACCAGAGTGTTAACTGAGGATCTTGAATCGCTGGTCGGCGGCAAGTTCTACGTCGATGCCGATCCGGTCCATGCGGCGGAGGTCATCGTGGCCCACATCCGAGCTAAACGGGCCGCTTTGGGGATATAGTAATGAGGTACCTTATCATTGGCAATAGTGCGGCGGGAATATTTGCGGCCGATGCCATTCGCAAATATGACCGGCAGGGGGAGATCGTTATCCTCAGCACGGAGGAGGAAAAAGCCTACTCCCGCTGCCTTACCACTTATTATGTTTCCGGCCAAATCACAAGAGAAGGCATGTTCATTCGCCCGGATGATTATTATGCCACCCAGAAAATCGATTTTCGCGGCAGAGCCAGGGTGACCGCCATTCGTGCTCCAGAGAACCAGGTGGAGTTGGCAGACGGGTCCAGGATAAGCTACGATAGGCTGCTGATTGCCAGCGGAGCCAGTGCCATCCGGTCGCCGATTGCGGGAGGGCGGCCGGAGGAAGTCCATGTGATGCGCAACCTGGAGGATGCGGAGAAAATATTGGCTCAGGTGGCGGGCGATAATAAACGAGCGGCGGTGCTGGGGGGCGGGCTGGTCAGCTTAAAAACTGCCGGTGCCCTGGCAGAGCATGGGGTGGTCGTAACTGTCATCGTGACCTCGCTGTATATTCTTTCCCAGCAGTTCGACCAACGGGGTGCTGATCTGATCATGCACCGCCTGGCGGAAAATGGAGTGCGTTTCGTCATCGGGGCTTCAGCAGAAGAGCTGCTCCATGACAGCGCCGGAGTTTGCTCGGGGTTGAGGCTGGATAACGGCCAGATTGTCGAGTGCGATCTGGTCTTT
>CAZDND010000050.1:0-11400 GCA_964506825.1 uncultured Syntrophothermus sp. | reverse complement strand
ACTTCAAGCCCTCCGAGCCGCAACTGGAAAAAGCCTATGAATGGGGGGTCAACTTTGGAAGGAAGCTGGTTGATTTCCTGCAGCCCAAAGCCAAGACTAGTTGGCGTTGCCTGGTCTGCGGTCAGGTGTTTCAGGGAGAAGAACCACCCGGCATCTGTCCTGCCTGCGGCGTAACCCGGGACAATTTTGTGCGGGTACAGACTGAAGATGAATTCTTTAATGATACCCAATACAATTACGTGATCGCCGGCGGAGGCATCGCTGCTCTGACTGCGGCGGAAGCCATCAGGAAACGCGACCGCACCGGCCAAATCAAGATCTTTTCGGACGAACCTTTCCCGGTTTACTACCGGACCGCGCTGGCAGAGGTAATGGTGGAGAGACCAACCGATGAAGCGCTGATGGTTCATTCTGGAGATTGGTTCAAAGAGCATAATATTGAAATGGTCAATTCGGCCAAAATCATAGCCATCAATACCCCTGGAAAAAACATCAAGCTGGAAGATGGTACTGAAGTACCTTACTCCCGTTTGATCGTCGCCACCGGTTCACGCAGCAATATTCCTCCGATTCCAGGAGCAGACCTGGAGGGAGTATTCTCACTGCGCAGCCTGGCCGATGCTGACAAGATCCGTGAATTCAGCCAGGGGCTAAAGAAGGCAGTTATCATCGGAGGAGGCGTGCTAGGCCTGGAAGCCGCCTTCGAACTGCATGAGGGTGGTTTTGAGGTCAGTGTTATCGAATTCATGCCCCGGCTCATGCCGCGCCAGCTGGACCAGGGATCATCAGACTGGCTGCAGGATACCCTTACCCAAGCGGGAATCAACCTTTACCTGGATTCCGCGACTGCAGAAATAGTTGGCGATGGGAAGGCATCGGCTGTCAAATTGAAGGACGGCCGAGAGATCCCCTGCGACCTGGTTCTGCTTTCCACCGGTGTCAAACCCAATGTTGAACTGGCCCAGGAAGCTGGAATCAGCGTAAACCGCGGTATTGTGGTCGATTCGGCCATGCGGGCCAGTGTATCTGATGTCTTTGCCTGCGGAGATGTGGCCGAGTTCAATGGTGGGGTAATCGGACTCTGGTCAACCGCAGTCGATATGGCTCGAGTAGCCGGAGGCAATGCTGCCGGAGACTGGCTGGAGTATGATCCGCCCAAGCTATCTACTATGTTGGCGGTATTTGAAAAGGAAATTTTTTCCGTTGGCGATGTAAACCTGACGCCGGAGGAATGTAGGATCGTAGAGATAAATGATCCCACAGCCGGTTCCTTCAAAAAGTACTTTATGAAAGACGGGGTTCTGGTTGGAGCAATTATCATCGCTCCCAAGGTCTCAGCTACGGGAGCTTTGCGGGCCCTGGGTAAAGGCGCCAAAGTCAAAGCAGACAAATGGAAATGTCGGAGATGCGGCTACATCCACGAAGGACCGGAAGCCCCCGACGTGTGCCCCGTATGCGGAGCTCCTAAGAATATGTTTGATCCAGAGGTTTAACCTCAACACGAATCTAATGGTCAGGCATGCCTAATAGCCAGCAAAACTAAAAGACTCCGGGTCATCCCATAGATTTGGGCACCCGGAGTCTTTTTATGGTTGAGCTGGGCACTAATTCCCTGGAGATGTTTGCGACATATCTACCCCGGGAATACTCATGTTTTCAATATCCATCACGGCCACATCTTTTGGAAGCTGGAACAGCGAGGCATCTTGAGCTCCAACTTGAACATTCTTGTATTCCATTAGCATCTCTTGACCTTCAGCTGTCGATTCCATGCGAATGGGAATCCCATAATCCTTCCATATCCATACTATAGTAAGGCTCTCAGAATCATCGGTGGCATTCATTTCGTATAAGCTGCATTCCTTGCCGTCTATGGTTTCTTCCTTGATATACTTCATAGTCTCGTTATTCATATCCTGGGCATAATCCTGGGGAGTACTGGTGTCAACTTCAGATTCCTCCAATGAAAATTTGGTGGCGATACCTTGGTCTGGAGCGTAGGTATATACTGTTTCTTCGTCACCATTGACTATGGTGATAACTTTACCAGCCCCTTCGCTGTCCTCCAATTCCAATCTCATATTCTTGCCTTGCTGCCATACTTTAGTAGTCATCGCGGTATCCCCGGTGGTAATTACCTGGTCATAGGACATACCTGGCAGACCTTGGCCTTTGGCCAGAAGATCCTCAACACTGGTCTCATTTGCTGGCGGAGCGCTTGCGGCCGGTTTCTCGCTGTCCGCTGAATTTCCTCCACAGCCCGCTAACAGTGTCATCATGGAAAAGACCAGGACCAGCATCAGATAAAAACCCAGCTTTCTTGCCATAATCATCCAACTCCCTTCGGTTTATGCATAATTTCCATACCGCAACCCAATTTCCTGCATGGGGAGATTATGCGAGCAAGCAAATTGCGGAACGCCATCAGTATTTTGACATTTCGTCCTTGATGGTGAATTTCTGGTTGGCTTTTTTCTTCCTGGTTTGTGGGCCGGCTTTACGGCCCCGAAGGAAGAAAAGACTTATATCCCTGGACTTGGTTTTTTGCGATTTTTTCTTTGGCATTTTCGGTCCCCCCCGGCTCATCTGCAATGATTACCCCACCAGTTGATTATGTTTTCGGATTCGTCAAGACGTCTCTTATATCCTTGATTTTATCATTTGATCTGCCAACAGAACACAGACTGTCCGGCACCTGCACCTGACAGCAGAAGAATAGGGTCAAAAAGCCGGGAGCTAGTATACTGCCGGTCGACTGCTCTCGCCGGCACCAATAGGCAGTCCGACTCTTGGCAATTTAGCTTTCCCTTTTGGGGACCGCTAAACATGCTGTATAATAATGTGGATCGAATTCGGCGTGCACCCAGGAGATTCTTGGGATGCGCATAATTAAGGAGGACTAGCTATGGCTTCATCACTAATGAACACTACCCGTGACCAAAAGTTCATCCTCAAAGAATATCTGGATCTGGCTAAGATATTTGCCACCGACCGATTCAAGGATGGATATTCAGTTGATGACATCGACTTTATTCTGGAGAATGCTCTCAAAGGAGCCAAGGAGATCGTATCCCCCAGCTGCGAGGATTCAGACAAGATCGGGTGTAAAGTCGAGGATGGCAAGGTAATAACTCCGCCATCATCGAAAACAGCCTACGATTTTATCGTACAAAATGGATTTGCCGCCAGCAACGTAGACCCGGATGATGAATCCGCCTTGCCGATGTCGGTCCTCTGGTCATTATATGAGTACTTCATTGCCGCCAATCCTTCTATTCAAACCATCTGGTTGGCCACTTCGGGTGCTGCCGGCCTGATAAGAGATTTTGGTGACGATAAACTCAAACAATTATATCTTCCTAAAATGTATAGCGGCGAATGGGCAGGTACTATGGACCTTACCGAGCCTCAAGCCGGGTCTGATGTTGGTGATTCGACCACTACAGCCACTCCCACTGGAACGCCCGGAGAATATTTGATAAAAGGAACCAAGTGCTTTATCAGTGGAGGCGAGCAGGATATGACCGAGAACATAATCCACATGGCCCTCGCCAGGATCGATGGCTGTGCTGCAGGAACCAAGGGCCTGTCACTATTCGTTGTCCCCAAGTATCTTCCCGATGCAGATGGCCGCATTGGAGAATGGAACGATATCAACCTGGTCGGGATCGAACACAAATTGGGCCACCGGGGATCGCCCAACTATATGCCACTCGTATATTGCACGCCACTGGCAAGATCTGGGCCGGCAAGCTCCTGCTGGAAATGGCACTGATTGCCCACGACAAGCTGGCGGAACTGCCACCGGATCATCACGACAGCGCCTTTTATGCCGGGAAAGTAGCCTCAGCGCGTTTCTACATAACAAACATCATGCCCGATCTGGCTGGCTTCCTGGAGGTCTGCAAGAATGCTGACACCACCCCGATCACGGTCGAGGAAGAAGTATTCTTCGTTTGATGTTCGGTTAATCGTTCCAATCGATAAAGCAGCAAGGCACCTGTATAACAAATGCAGGTGCCTTGTAAATCCTTATGCAGTTCGACCTCCATCATCCGAAGAAAACCGTTCCCTATTTTACCGGCAAATAAACGGCGGCACCATTCTGGATGTTCATGCGCAACCGATCCTTGCTTACCAGATAGTTCAAATAACCTACGGTCTCGCCCATAACCACCCGATGACTATGCACATACTCATTCACCTGAAACAGATCCATGTAGATTTCTCCTGCACTGAGCGGTCGGGTCACAATTTTTTCAGCTTTATCCAGGATATGCTGATGTTTAAGAGTCAGCTTCTCCAACTGAGCCTCCAGGTCATAGATTACCGGGCCATGACCCGGAAAAGCCTTCACCACACCCATAGTGCCCAGCTGTTCGATCAGGTCGAACAAATCCTCCAGGGGGTTTTGCATGCTGGTATTGGGCCAATCTGAAAAATGCAGGTATCCTTTGGATGCCAGCACATCTGCGAGAAATAGTTGTTTTTGCTTCACCGACCAGAACATGAATTGACCGTCAGAATGGCCTGGTGCCCGTACCACCTCAAACCTGTTTCCACCCAGTTCGATTATATCTCCCGCATCGATGGCAAATAATTCGTTGGGTTCAAGATATAGTGGACGCACATTCCGAAACCAATCCTCCAAGAGTTCGTCAATTTTGTCCTTTGGAAAACCGTTGACAACAATCTCCTGTTCGATAGCCTGCCAGTATTTTTTCTTGAAGTCGTTTGCATCCAGGAAAATATATTTCTGGGCTCGGGCAATCTCTTCCCGCAGCATGAAAACCGGTGCGTCACAGCGGTGCTGAAGCCATCGAGCCGCACCCAGATGGTCTGGATGACAATGAGTGATATATATCCTTTGTACCTGTTTAAAGGATATTCCCACCTCTTTCATGGCCTTTTCCCACACCCGGCGGGTGCTTTCCAGATCCACGCCCACATCAATCACTGTCCACCCGTCACCGGATTCTATCAGGAATACATTGGTATCCCCCATCGGATAAGGCATAGTCTGCCTAATGATGTGATAATCGGAATCGACGCGCATTACGCCGGTTTCCACCAGTTCACCCCTTGTCATGTCATACCCTCCCGAATATTTTTCTATGGCGATTTATTAAACCCGTGCGGTTAATCGATTTCTACAATGATATTTCCCTTGCAGTCACCCCAAACCCTTTGTTGATTGCTTTTTTTATCCACATGCACTCTCCAGCCAACTATCCATCAACCCAATATCGCCCACCTATGAAATGCACCCTCGTTAGGTTACCTTAACCTAATGTACCCAAGTGAACTGAAAACAATCAAGAGGCAGATGCCTTTTGCGGCTATCTGCCTCTAAAAATCGATTCTAAATTACAGCTGCTTAGTCATATGCACGTGGGTGGGAACCGAGACCTTGGAGTTTGACCGCCCCTTCCACTTACACTTTCGCTTACCTGGTGGGACGGATGACGGCTCCAAATGGGATCAATCCCAGTTGGGCCAGTTTAAAGTGCTGCATTCCAAAGGGTATGCCGATAATGGTGATAAAGAATATGGCTCCGATGAACAAATGGAAGAGACAGAATTCCCATCCAAATACCAGCACCCAGATGAGGTTGCCTATCAAACCACCGGCACCGAAATGACCTAGCTCAATATGTCGGCCAAAGGGCCATAAAACAAAGCCTGCAATCTTGAAACACTGCAGCCCAAAAGGTATGCCGATTATGGTGATGCAGAGTACAAGACCTGCCAGTACCCATGCGATAGCACCGATCAGCCCGCCGAAAATTACCCAGATGAGGTTACCTAATAAATTCATGATATTCTCCTGCCTGACTTGTGGCAATCGGATATTCATAAGCCCACTATACTAATAGTTCCCAGTTGCAACTTGAGTCCAGGCTCAGCCACCCATGGCTCCATGGTTATGTCACCCTGCCGAAATTATTTTATCACTTGGATGGTGTTTGCTTTTCTTGGTTTGGCAACCGGGATATCACCTTCGATATAACCAATGGCCGCAGACCCGCAAATGACCCGATCGCTACCTATCCCGAAACCAGCCAGAAAGGAACGGATACCAGCATCATCATTGAGCCACCTTAATTGGTTGATCCAACAGGAACCCAAACCCAAAGAATGCGCAGCCAGAAAAATGTTTTGTAATGCACATGAACAATCCGCCATGGCATTGGCGTAATTCGCTGCATTGGAAACAACGATCAGAGTCGGTGCATGGTAGTAAAAATTGTATTTATCGCTCTTCGCCATCCGCTTGGCAGCTATCTTTGCCGGGTAAGCGTTTTCATCCAGGTCCATTTCCAGAAAGGCACGACGGACCATACCATTTAACGTATCAAGGAGGTCGCGATTCTGAATAGCCGTGAAGAGCCAGCTTTGGTTGTTGCTGCCGCTGGGGGCATAAGCGGCCGCTTCCAATATAAGCTGCAGATCTCTATCTTCAATCTGCTTATCCTGATATCTGCGTATGCTCCTCCGGCCCTTGATGCTGCGGATAGTATCATTCATCATTCATCCTAAGCCAAATCGGGCTAACCCTGGTGCCCGCTTTGACAAGACTCCCCCCTTTCCTTAAGATAGGCTAATCCTGCTGTGCCATTACCTCTACCCTGGCCTCAGGATTAAATGGATTGGTGCGCAAGGCCAAAGAATATATGTATGGATGTTCAGCCTTGATGTGCTGTATGTAATCCAACCATTGGGTAATCAGGTTTACATATATGCGGTTGACGTCACCCTGGAGATGAGCGACATCAGGCTCACCCAAAGCAGATATGTCACCCCTCAGAGACAATTCTTCTGTAAGATGGAAAACCGCCCAGAGAAGCTTGCTGAAAGACTCATGCTCCATCAGGTTTGGATTTTCCAACAGTCTCAGCAAATAATCATGTTTTTCCCCTAAATACGCATTGAGCTTCAGTAAATCTGATCTGCCAACCTTTATCCGGTAATTTTCTTTGGTAACGCTGGTTTTCACCCGGTTGAAGTCCTCTTCTCCCCATTTGGAACTCAGGACCAATTGCTGATGCAGGTTGGCTGATGCATCATCGGATTTTGCAAATGCCCGGAGCAGATCGGTACCGACATCACTAAAAAATACACCGATCAGCATGTTCATCTTCTGCATCCGTTCACTCTTGGCCCGGCTGCTCATCAAACCATTTAACACAATGGTGACCAACAGAACGTTAATGGGCAGAAATCCTAATTGAGCAATCACATACTTAAAGATGAAGGTTGAATCCCTGAATATAAGGTAATGTATGGAATAGGCGAACACCGAAAAAACTAAAAAAAACAGTATCAATCTGCGAATGAAGCTATCCTTGAGCATGGACTATCTCCTCCCGGAAGCAGATCATTTTGGAGCCACCAAGTCAGCGTACATGCTTAAATAAGGTTCCTCGATATCAGGCACTCCCGCAAGGTCTTCCCGGGAGTCGGCGGCGATCATATCCTCACTATAAGTCTCCGCCCATTCTGCCATATTGGCCTGACGGTCGGCTGCCGCCAGATAATCCTTACTGGCAAGACTGCTTTTAGCGGCTTCATTGGTAAACTTCATAACATGGGCAAGCATAGCAATGTAGCTGACGCCATAGCCTTTCTTGACGTAATATTTTTCATCGTCATTTGCAGCTTTCTCCAGCAGCGCAGCCTGTTTGGATTTGATTTCATCTCCAAAAGTGGCCAAATTGTCGGCCGTCAGGCTCTGATAAAACGTGTTGGAATGATAATGATCAATATCGGCCGTGACCTGTTTACGGATAATATCACTTACGGTGAATCCAGTTGCTGCCGGCGCCTCTGTTCCTGGTGTTGTCGCTGGGTTCGCTGGATCCTGGGTTGTCACAGCATCAGGGTCCTTTTGACCGGTGGTGTTGGTGGTATTAGTGGCAGTAGTGCACCCGACTGCCATGGTCATGACCAATAAAACCAAAGTTAATGCCAAAGCTATCTGTTTTTTTGCCATAGTGTCCATCTCCTTCCACATCTTAGATCTCTTATAACCCCCAGATATCAGTAAACCTCTTGCGGTATTCAAGATCAGGTCCGTATTTTCACGAGTTCCTTAAGAATCATGTTATCATACTCCCTGCCTTGTCCGCTCCTGGATCCGGTCTCGTTAGATCAAAATGCCTTGGCCCAATAATCACAGATTATACTTTGACCGTAGGTTATACCCGGGACTGCCCAACGGGCATTAAGCTGTAGCCAAGTGGGAGCGATCCCCTTCCTGACCAATGAATAACGGGGATCCACCAGCACTTTCCCGTCCGGCAAAGGTCTATCGGTAGCATAAGCATATAAATGTTGAATATGGGCTTCTACCCCCGCTTCGGGAGTGACAAATATTGCTCCATGGACCCCTGTCTCGAAACGTACTTGATTGGGGTCGGATCCATTCAAAGATTCCTGCCCTGAGCAGGGATTCCCGGTTGCCCACAATCCGCAAAAATTATTCTGCCATGGCTCAACCGAACCACTAAACTGAAAATAGCCTGTTTCCTTAACTGCCTGGAAGAAAGCCAGGTCGCCACGGACTCCGTATTCTTCGCCGATTCTAAGGTACAGCTCAGCCAAATCCTGCATGGGCAGATAGTCCCTGCCCATATTCTCCATCTTGGTCTGGATTCTGGGGGCTTCTCTCTGTAAATATTCTTCCATTTCATCTGCATCCAGCAGCGAATCTCCCATAATTGTGATGGCCTCGAGAGAGGATTTCTCTCCGTCCGGCAGGGTGATGTTAAGCGGGTACTTCATTAAATCCTTGAGCCAGCTTCCGAATTTGGCTATTTGCTCAGGGCTGAACTGATCAACGTCCATGGAAGTCAATTCTGCGGAGTTAACAACGGTTCCATCCAATAGTTTTAAATTGGTGCGGTATTGAGCAAGATCCTCCAGCAGCTGCGGGTCAACTTCTATAACCGGGTCAACCGGATCCGGTTCAATCACTACCGGCGGATCAAGAATAATACTCTTGATCACTGCGGTTCTGGAATCATTCTCCCAATCGACGTCACAATCCAGCGCTTCGGATACAGCACGCAAAGGGATTACAGTCCTTCCCTGTTTGATGAACGCCTTTCCGTAGCCTTCCGGAATATCCAGGGTATTCCCATCGATAATGATTTCGATTTCCCCCTCCTTGCCACTAGAGGAAGGAGCAGCAATCAGGTCTGTCCTACTGATGATTACCTGGCGGGTTGCCTGGATCCAGTCTACCCGGGCCCCTAAATTCTCGCTGACCACCCGCAATGGAACATAGGCTCGGTCATCTATTATTTCCGGAGCCTGCTCCCCTTCCGGAAGCACCAGGAGACTGCCATTAATAAGGATATTGAATTTTGCCACTTGAGATTCCGCGGCTTCTGCGGGTGGTATAGAAGATCCTAGAACTAGTCCTGTTGCCAGGGTCATTATCAACAATCTGTGGAATAGTTTCATTTGTTTGCATCCCTCATCTCATCTGTGATTTGATTGGTTCTGCTTGTTAGCATCAATCCAAATTCCTCTGATTGCGGAATCCGACTGACCATCTTTCGCTTTTCCCAGTAACATTTCTCCAAATAAAGCCTTTATCCTTTGTTCCGGGTTGACACAATCACCTAATGATGGCATTTTAACTGCTTATATTATATCGCAATGTTAACTAAATACCAGAGAAAGCCCGATATATTAATGTTCATCCCCTAACAAAATAAAACCTCTGAAAAAATGCTGGGTTTCCGCATCTGCTCAGAGGTTGAATATGAATATTTCTGATTTTCCATGTACCTGACCGGAAACCACATTTCTATGTCGTCAGCTGCAATCGCAACTACAATCCCAGTTCTCCTTTTAGCTTAGCCAGTTCTTCATCCACCGAGGCAGATCCTTTGGCGGCGTATTTTTCTTCCAGGGCTTTGGCAGTATTGATGGGTTCAGCATTAAGCTCGGCCATGGCATTGGCTTCGTCCAACAGTTTGCTGGCCTTCTGCTCCATGCGATCAAAGGCTTCATGGGCGCCCGCAGCTTTCTCCGTCGCAGTATTAAATTGATTCAGAGTTTCCTGGGTCTTGGCTACGGTCACTTTAGCCTTAATCATCTCCCGGCGTGATCTTAGTTCCTCGATATCCGAGGTGAGCTTATCATGCATCTGCCGCATTTTTACAGCATTTTCATGGGCAGCGGCATAAGCGGTCATTAAACCGGCACCAACATTTTCCAATTCCTGCTTCTTGGCGATAAATACCCTGGCATCACCATCATTGGCAGCTTGAATAGCCTTCTTAGCAAAATCCCCGTACTTGGCCACTTCTGCCTGGTTAGTATCCAGCAAACGCTTGGTCCGGGTTTCCTCTGCCATTACTCCAGCGGTACTGCGTTTAACCTCAGCCAGATCCTCCATCATCTCCGTCAAATACTGATCGATCATCTTGGATGGATCCTCCATTTTATCCAGCAGCGCATTGATATTGGCCTTGAGAATGTCGCCGAATCTGTCTAAAATCGCCATTATATCTCCTCCTTGATATTATTTGATATAGCACTGTCCTGGTAGGGCAGAATGCTTCAGCCATATGGCAATTTAAAGGTCGGGATCCTCGTATTTTTTGGCCAGATCTTCAGCTTGGGGCTCATCCCCTTGATATTTTTGGCTGATATCACCCACATCAACTTCGCCGTATTTCTCCAGCGGCGTATTAAGCAACTCTTCGGTGCGTTTGGCCTCTCTTTCCCGCTGTAATTTGACCTGGCGCCACCAGACAAACCCCAGGACTAACAGCAACACCATCCCTAAGACCAATAGTACCGTGGGCCAGGGAGATCGATTTACCTTCATAATTCTATCAGCTGAATCCCTGAAGACCGCGCTGAAGAACTCCTCATCGGTCATATCGTCATCGTAATAGTATCGGTCGACATAATCCAACAGGATGTTGGCGGCCTCATCATCGATTACAGTTTTGGCCTGGGTTCCGAGTACATAGCGATCCATATACTGCTCGTCGTACTCATAAAAGACCAAGAGCAGATGAGCTTCATCGGTAAAGAGCTGATCGTAAAGTTCCCTAGCATAAAAATCGAGTTCATCATCGGAAGGATCATGAATGCCATTTACATTATCGGTGATGAATACCCTGGAGGAATGGCACGGAAAAAGAAAAGGACCCCGGTCTTCTCATAAAAATGTTTCATACCCGTTTCGAGTTGCGTAGAATTGTTAATCCACCCCAATTCGTCTGTATAATAGTCGGTCACATCCACCGATCCCGAAGGCAGAGGGACTCTCTCTACGGAAGATGTAGTTATATCAGCGCTGCTGGTTGATAAACCAGAGTTTGATGTGGGAGCGGAAAGAAAAAATTGAAGCACTAAGAAGATGAGAAATATGAA
>CAZDND010000049.1:0-11437 GCA_964506825.1 uncultured Syntrophothermus sp. | reverse complement strand
ATTGGACCCCCATCGGTTGGCTCGGTTCCTATTATGATACGAACCTGCCCTTCAATGGTCACTATGATGGGCAAAGCTATAGCATCTTGAACCTGACCATAAGCTCCGGGATAAGCTGGGCGGGACTCTTTGCCCTAGTAGGGTCAGATGGCAGCCTGGAAGATATTGTACTGGAGGGTGCTGACATCACCGCTGGATACCATTCCGGAGCTTTGGTTGGAGAAAATCGAGGACATATATCAGGGTGCACCGTCGCCGGCACCATCAGAGGGGCTGGTCAGTTTGGCGGACTAGTTGGCATGAGCCACAACGGTCTCCTGGAAGACTGCCATTCCTCAGCAACGGTGATCGGGACACAAGAAGCAGTCGGAGGCTTGGTGGGATACTCCACTAATGGCTCTGGCAGCGCCGAAGAGTCAGTCGTGGGGTGCAGTGCCTCGGGTACGGTGTCAGGTGTTGCGAGGACCGGAGGCCTGGTAGGCACCCTCCAAGGCGGCTTGATATCCGAAAGTTTTGCGGTTGGTAATGTCAATGGATCAGATCGATACACAGGCGGCTTGGTGGGCGTTATTGAATCCGCTAATGGGTTTGTGGCCGCTGTGAAAAACTGCTATGCCAGATCGTCGGTAATGGCTCCTGACACCTACTCTGTTGGTGGACTGGCCGGAGCCAATTGGTATGGAACCATACAAAACAGCTATGCGGCTGGCCTCATAAATCTGGACGGAGTGAGTGATGCAGGCGGATTGACCGGCAGCATTTATTCGGGAGCGGTTGCACAGGACAGCTATTATGACTCAGATCTCTGCGACCTCTCCGACT
Organism: uncultured Syntrophothermus sp.; assembly: GCA_964506825.1. Lineage (GTDB taxonomy): Bacteria > Bacillota > Syntrophomonadia > Syntrophomonadales > DTU052 > JAAYDA01. The sequence continues at coordinate 10,615 of CAZDND010000049.1, read as the reverse complement.
CTGGAAAGGGAATTCCGAAAACTACGGCAGAAATGAAGGATTCTGCTACCTTCAGCACTTGGTCCTTCCCCGGTGTCTGGACCCTGAGCAGCGACAATGATGGCTATCCGGCTCTTGCATGGCAGGGATATACTAATGACACAGATTCTGATGATGCAACCCTGTCGGCACTTTCTGCATCCGGCGTCAGGTTGAACCCGGCTTTTGAAAGCACCGTAACCAGCTATACCGCAAGGGTAACGAACAATGTCAGCAGCACGACTATCGCTGCTGCCGCCAATGACAGCGGAGCCACAGTTGATGTAAACGGATTGGAAACAATCAGCCGGGAAGTAGCCCTGAATGTGGGTGAAAATGTCATCAACGTCAAAGTCACCGCCGAAGATGGTATTACAACCCAAACTTATACCGTGACCATAAATAGAGCTTCCAGTAGTTCATCAGGATCTTCCGGGGGCTCCTATACCCCGCCGACTATCAGAATCTTCACCGAGGAACATCAGGGCTCAATTACCAACCGCACCGAGATTCCTGCCTCGACTGTCGACGGGAGTGCTTCTGCTGAGGTTACCACAGCAATCGTCGATGCACTATTGGATACAATCGATTCAGCAGGTGGCGGTGACAAGAATGACCTGATCGAACTGGCGATTGATACAAAAACGGGCATCGATGAATTGAAGATCAGCATTCTTCAGAAAGACATGGAAGCATTAATTGATGCCACAGATGCGCGCTTGAGCGTAACTTCGCCGTTTATCTCCATCCTCTTTGATGCGAAGGCTCTGGAAACCATTTCTGCTGCTGATAGTGGCGGGACGGTTGTCATATCTGCAGGCATCATCGACAACAACTCCTTATCAGCAGAAGACCGGGCTAAAGTACAAGACAGACCTGTACATGACTTAACAGTTATGAATGGAGCAACCCAGGTTTCCGATTTCAATGGCGGTCATGCAACCGTAACCATCCCCTATACCCTGGGGCCTGATGAAAATCCAAACGCTGTCGTTGTTTATTATCTGCCAGAGAATGGCACTTTGAAAACCATCAGAGGTCACTATGATCCAGCATTGAAATCAGTGGTCTTCAAGACATCCCACTTTTCCTACTTCGTGATCGGGTACAATCCGGTTACATTCACAGATGTGCAAGACGCCGCTTGGTATAAAAATGCGGTTGACTTTATTGCCGCTCGAGGCATCACCTCTGGAACCGGTAACAATATCTTTGACCCGGATGCAAAACTTATACGAGCTCAATTCGTGGTACTGCTGATGAACGCGTACCAGATCAACACCCAGAATCAAGGAGATGCATTACATATTCAGAACTTTGCAGATGCCGGCAACACCTATTACACCGATTATCTGCTGGCAGCCAAGGCGCTTGGAATCGTCAATGGAGTTGGCAACAACCAGTTTGCCCCGGAAAGAGAAATTACCAGGCAAGAAATGTTCGTTATGCTTAACAATGCACTTAAAGTGATTGGCGAAACCCCAGCCGCCATCGGCAACCAGGATATTTCGGTCTTCAATGACGCCAGCCAAGTGGCCGATTGGGCCGAGGAAGCCTTTTCCAATCTGGTGGCGGCAGAAATTGTTGGCGGCAGCAACAATAATCTGCATCCGACTTCCGGGGCCACTCGTGCCGAGATCGCCCAGGTACTGTACAATCTGTTAACCAGATAAATCCTGATGAGCAGCCATTAATAAAAAAGCCAGTAACGAAATATTTAATCGTTACTGGCTTTTTTAATGAACTGGATTAAGAATGTAACCTCGGAGTTGCGCCAACAGTTCCGTCAGCCCAGTTTGGAGTTGTTTTCCGCTAGCCTGGCGTAAAGGTAGGTTCCAAAAACCATGCCCAGGAAAGTGAACACCCCCAACAGCTTACCTTCGCCGATCTGGGCCAGGATAGTCCCCGGGCAGGCCCCGGCGATAGCCCATCCGGTTCCAAATACCATACCGCCGATAACCGTGTATTTATTGAGTGGCTTGCGGTTGATCTCTATATCCCTGCCATTGACGTCCCGGTTGCCCAAAGCTGCGAGAACCTTCATCCCCAGAGCCCCGATTATGATAGCAGTACCTATCAATAGAGGCAGGTGCATGTTTTCACCCGTGAACATACGGTAGATGAGGTCATAATTCGATGCGCCCGAACGACTCAAGGCAAATCCGAAGAAGATCCCCGCCAGCAGGTATCCAGTGTTCTTAACCATCCTATCCACCCCCCAAAATAGCGATCCTGATCAGGAGAGTGGTTATCACCCCAAAGGAGAAGAAAAACACTGACGCCACCATACTAGACTTCTGCAGGGTTGCGATGCCGTGGATACTGTGCCCCGAGGTGCAGCCATTGGCCAGGCGGGCTCCCAATCCCAATAATGTTCCCCCGGCGAAGAACCACAGGATATAAAAAAGATAAGGCCAATCAAGGGTTTCGGTAAACAGACCCATCCCAGTGGTAACTGCCGGCATGCCGGAAGCCCGGGCCGACAGGTATCCTCCTATGACCATGCCCACGATGAAAATGAAACGCCAATTGAATCGGTTGGCATAGGTCTTGGAATTAAGCCACCGGAGCTTGGTCGAGGGTGACATTATCTTGACTAGGTTCCCATATCCCGTGGATACGCCCAGGGCGGTGTTCAGGAAATAATACATTAACGGTACCAACAGGCCGATGGCTATTCCCCCCAGCCACCAAGGCCAGGTGTCAGCGAACAGGAAGTTCACAGCTTTCATCTCCTCCCGAAACCGTGGGATGACCCAGGGCCTCCCAGGCCGTAGTGCCACCGATCACATTGATAACCTCCTTCATACTGCTCAGGTTGAGCATCAAGCTGGCGGCCAACAATGACCTGTTACCCGAGTTACAGATGAATGCGGCTGGGGTGTCGCCTTCCAGTGATTTCCACATCTTCCTCACATCCGGCGCGGGGACGTGCTGGGTGCATCTGATATGGCCCATTTCATATTCGCTCTTGAGGCGGGTGTCTATCAGGCGTATTTCCCCCTTGTCATAGCGTTGCTTGGCTTCCGCTACTGAGATGCTCTCCAACCTGGCCGTCTCCAGGCCGCTGGCTGCATAGGCGGACAAGCCACCTTCCAGGTAACCAACCACCTGATCCAGGCCGACGCTGTAGAGGGCTTTGAGGGCTGCCGCCAAATCCGCCATGTTTTCCACCACCAGCAAAATTGGTTTGTCAGGCGGCAGGACCCAACCCGAAAAGGTGGCGAAATTGCCCTTTAAGCTCAGGCCGTAAGCTCCCGGGATATGGGCGGCGCCAAAAGCCAGCTGATCACGGGTATCGACCACCACATGACCGCTGCGGCTCAGCTGCAGGAAGTCGGCCGGCGAGTAGCCTCTCGGTTTGGCGAGCTTTGATACTGCTGGCGCTCCAATGCGATTTTTATCCGAACAGCGTGAAAAATGGTCAGGAGCCTCGGGCATATCCTCCAGAAAACTCTTGATAAATTCTTGTTCCGATTGAATCAGCATCGCCTGGTTATGCATCTTCTCGGTGCCGATGGTTGAAGACAGTTTGGAAGACAGGGCTTTGCCGCATAGGGACCCCGCTCCGTGAGCCGGATACATCTCGATGTTATCTCCCAAGGCCTCCAACCGACGCAGGCTCTGATAAAGTTTGGTGGCCAGCTCCACCTTTATGTCCGGGAATAGGTCTGGCCGGCCCGCATCGCCCACCAGGAGGGTATCCCCGGTAAACGCCAGAACCGGTTCCGGACCTCTCTCCAGATCGGATACAATATACACCGAGCATTCGGGAGTGTGCCCGGGAGTGTCCAGCATTCTAAAGAGCAGGGTGTCTATCTGGAACTCTTCTCCATCCTTGACCGGATGATGTTCGAACTCGGCGTTGGCCCGGGCGGTAATAAATATTGGTGCTCCGGTCAGCTCACTCAGTTCCAGGTGTCCGGATACGAAATCCGCGTGCAGGTGGGTTTCGATGATGCCCTTGATGGGGAGTTTCAACGATTCCGCGATAGCCATGTACTGACCGACCTCCCGAGCCGGATCAACTACCACGCAGGCGTTGGGTCCTCCGACCACGTATGAGCAGTGGGCAAGTCCCGGGGTGTAAATCTGTTTGAAGTCCATCTTTTTTCCCTCCGATTCTTTTTTTAACACCAAACAATATATATTATCAAAGCTGACATGATGCCAGCCACAACAGCGATGATGGCTCCAGTGGCTATGAAGCTCTTTCGGGGAAAATCCATGCTGTTCATCACCACTAAAGTAGCCTGGTGGCTCGGCAAGACCAATCCCAGGCTGGCGCCCGCGGCGACCGCCATCAGTAAGGCATCCGGATTGAAGGGAACACCGCCTGTTTTCCACAGGGCCACCGCCACCGGCGCCATTAGAAGTGCCGCCACTGAGTTGTCCAAGATATTGGCGAATACTACAGTAGCAAACAGGAATGTCAGTATCAGCCAGAACGGCGTTAAAGAGGTGAATAACGGACTTATCATGCTTACTACCACCTCCAGGGCTCCGGTCTCCTCCAGGATGCCCGAGATCCCGAACATGCTGCCCAGGAATATGATGATGGGCAGGTTGATATTGGTCAGCGCCGTCTGGTAGGGCATGACGTGAGTAAATAGCCAAATGAGTACAACTGCCCCAAAGCCTATCGAAGGGTGAATCAGTCCGATAGCGGTCAGAATAACGATCGGGACCAGAGTAGCAACCACTATGAGACTCTTCTTGGAATCCCGCGGAATCGCAGCCTCTACCAAGATCTCCCTCTCCTCCGGATTCCGGAGGTCTTGACTGGAACTTCGCTTGGTTAGTGGCTGGAATCCGCAGACACGGCAGAGGAACAGTACCAGCACCCCAGCCAACAACATGGCTAATCCATGATAGATGAAATCAAACATCTTGAAGGGCAATCCAAAAGCAACGACACGATAGGAGGATACAATCAGGTTGGAGGCAGTACCGATTAAGGTCAACGATCCTCCCAATATGGAAGCATAGAGTATGGGGATACCAAAATGGGATTCGGGAACCTTGGCTCGCTGGGCCATCCTCCGTGCCGTTGGCAAGACGATGCTAACTGCTCCGACGTTATTCATGAAGGCGGACATGAGGCCAGTGGAGATGAATACCGCAAATATCTGATTCTGGTATCGGTGCACCCGGGCTGCAATCATTTGGCCCAGCCCGGTCAATAGCCCTGACTCCACAATGCCAGCGCTCATTACCAGCACGACGGCGATGGTAAACAGGGCTGGGGAAGAAAAACCCGTGAACAGTTCTGCCGGCTTACGGAGCCCTAGAATTCCAAGAAGTAGGAGGCCTCCGAACGCGGCCAGGTCATATCTTATCCTGCCGGATACTATAGCATACAGGACCACAATTAATACGCACCAGGTCACCGCCTGTTGCCAAGTCTCTACGAAACCGATAAAGGTCACCTCCTCCGGGACACTTACTATCAACCGGACAGAACCTACAATGACGCCCCGGCGATTTTAGTGCGGGGATGGGCTCCTCTAAATAATTTTCATAGACTACAGTCACATTTCTATTGGCACTTTAACGGTGGCGATGCCGGTCCTCAAGACAGACACGCCCCGACTGCCCGGGGTACATCCTGGCATTTCGCCATCCAACCTGCTCAGAGTGCCAAGATTATGGTAATCGTTACTGGATGTATATCCATTTTACCTTATTACCCTGATTTGGGGGAGAAATCTGGTTTTGCGCCACGCAACAATCTTCTTAGCATTTGCCGTCTACGGTATCTTATTACCGGCTATTCTATCCTTAAGATCCAGAACCTTAACCTCAATTGTTCTTGCTGTCTGGATGAACTCTTCATCGCTTTTTCCGGTTGGATCATCCAACCCCCAATCCTCGCGGTGTTTACATGGCAGGTAGGGGCAATCCACATTGCATCCCATCGTAACGACTATATCAACCGGGGGAATTTCAGTCAAAACTTTGGAGTATTGTTCCTTTTCCATGTCGATGTTGTATAGTTGTTTGATGATCCGGACCGCGTCTTGATTTATAGCCGGCTTGGTCTCGGTTCCCGCAGAATGGGCCTCAAAAATGTCGCCAGCAAAATGCTTCCCCAACGCCTCGGCCATCTGGGAGCGACACGAATTATGCACACAGACAAAAGCGACCTTTAATTTTTCCTTCATTGATTCGAATCCCCCTTAAGTGGAAGCTGCTACTCATTTTGTTTGACTTTAATAATTTTCGAAGCATCAAACCCCTTGGCAGATATGTAGGCCATTAAATCATCATAGAGCCCAGCGCTGATCCTGGGTTCCCTGCTCAAAATCCACAGATAGTTCTTGGTGCTGCTTGTAATGACCGCATAGCTATAGTTTTCTTCATCAAGTCGTATGATATTGTATTCGCTTTTAATAGGTCGGAAGAAACTAACTAGAAGTCTGCCGGTACAACTTTTATCAGGTATCCATGCAGTTGCTCGCGCCATACTCTTTTCCCCATTTTTGAAACCGGCATTTATAACTTCAATTTTGCCATCACTCTTGAGGTTGTATGTGGCGGTTACATTTTCAAGGCCTTTTTCAAATGAATGCGGCAACCGTGCAATTTCATACCACCTACCAAGATACCGCTCCAGGTCAACATTACATATGGCTGGGATATCCTTGGTGCTGTTTTCCGATTTCCTGCTAAATAAACCCATGTTTCATCGTCCTTTCGCCTGTTTTGATAATATCGATTATCTCAGCAGCAAGGGGACGTTCTTATTGCTTCCATTTCCAAACACCCAAGGAGCATTTTCTGCCCTCTATAAAGTGCTTGGTCTGAGATATTGCGGGTTGTATTTTAATATTATACCAGCCCCGATCCTGGCCAGGCTGCCGGCAACCTGCGGGCAGGTAGTCTTTCCCTTGTCATTCATGGCCATTTGCCTGAACTCCCTTATGGCCGCTGGATCCTCAAAATGATAAGCTTTCCCCCAGTTATGAAGCTGAACTTCCTGGCAGACGATATGTCCGAACTCCTCCTTCATCAGCTTGCCCGCCTCAGCAACTGCCTGATTAATAAGGGTCACTAATTCATTGTCTTGCTCGACTTCTTCCTGATTACGGCCAAAACTTAAGCTGATGGCAGCTGCGGCTCCAGCCATGGCTCCGCAGGTACCAATAGCCATGTTCCCGGTTCCTCCGGTAAGACCTATTGTAGCTTTCCAGACCTCGGCAACCAAGGGATCTTCTGCATAGCCTAAAGCATCCATAATTGCCGCGAATACAGTTGGAGCACAGCCCCCCCATCGCATCAGATAATCATGCCCCCGGCGATAAGCATCCTGGCATACATCTTCGTGGACGACCTGATCGATTTCTTTGCCCATTAAATATTTTTCCCCTTTCCGATCCGTTTTATTTGTGACATTGGGACGAGGTTATTGACAAGAGTACATCGGCACTCCCGTCCCCTTGCATTGCTCCATACCTCCCACATTCTCTATACCTGTTGCTTTTCAGTTGATGTACCTTCTCCTATTTTCCCATACCTAACCACGGTCAGTATGTTGCGATTGCAATATAATTAGCTGCGTAAAGCCTGAATTGGACCTGGATGCACTAAGGACGTCCCTTTACTTTCCAAAATATCTCATACCTCATCCCCCCTTCGGTTTCCCAGCTTCCCTGAGGACATTGCTGCCGATCAGGAAAAATCCCTGGGCAAAGATAAGTAACCCGGTTCCGATCATAATCCATTCGATTTTAATGAAATCAGACATTGGCCCAAATATTAACATCCCCAGGGGCATCATGGAGGTTGAGATCATTAAAATTACCCCAAATACTCTTCCCATGAAGCTTTCTTCGATCTTTTCCTGCAATAGAACAGTTGAAGGTGTGTTAAAGAAAGGAATAGAAAATCCCATAATGCCCATAAAGAGCAAGTATATCGAAAATACCGGGACAATTCCCAATGCAAATACACAGATTCCGTTCATAAGGCTCGCCAGGAAAAGTGTATGGGTTTTATTTCTAAAACCTCCCCATGCCGCTATGACCGCACCACCCGCCATCATCCCCAGGGAAAAAGAAATTTCCAGTGCTGAAAGACGCCAGACCTCTTCTCCAAAACTGCGCACAACCTGGAGAGGGGTCAGAAACGCAGCCGGCGCGATCAATATAAAGAATATCCCGTAGAATAACAGAAATAGTTTGAGGAAGTCATGATTTTTAATATATTCGATACCAAGTTTCAGGTCTGTTAAATAGTCGTTGGTTTGCTCCTGCATTGCTTTGGCATGAACCGGTATATGAAGAAAGAAAAAAACGGTGATGATAGCAATTGCTGCCGTAATTACATCAATAAAAAATATCATTTCGATGGTGGTCACTGTAAGCAGCAAGGCGCTGATGGCAGGAGATATCAGCATTGCAACGGCTTGTATACTTCCATTGATACCGTTTACCCTGGTCAGCTTATCTTCCGGAACAAACTGCGGGAGGATCGCCCCGACGGCAGGGGTCTGAATGCCTGTGCCTACAGCCCGGACAGCATACATCAAAAGTAGCAGCCAAAATTCTTTATAGCCCATTAAAAATGTGATGGCCAAGAAAAGGGTCGCCATTGCCACCAAGGCATCAGCCAAAACGATCAGCATTTTGCGATTGTAACGATCGGCCCAGACCCCGGCAATAGGAGAAAGAACAAAGGTAGGCAGAAAACCGCACAAAACAGCGATGGTCATCATCATACCTGACTGGGTGTTTAAAACGATATACCACATTATCGCATACTGAACCAGGGAGGAGCCAAAAAGAGAAATATTCTGGCTGAACAAGAAAAGAGCCGCATTCTTTTTCCAGATTTTCATAACATCTTGATAAGCTGAATTCACACCGTATTTCCTCTCCTGGTATTTTTGCCGGATGATGCGTTCAGCCCGGTGAACTTGACTGGAGTCGACTTTTTCAGCAGCTGGTTTAAGACAGACTGTGTACATAATGCTAGCATGACCAGAATCAAAATCATAACACCGCTAAGGTTTTCAGCCGGATAGATCCTGGTTGAAGTGACAAAGAGTGACGGGGTTGTCGACACCCATAGATCGGAAACCCCCATCCCCTTGTCACCAACAAAGTGGGGGGTGCATTTCAAGGATGTTCAACACCACTATCCCCCATCCATCAACCATTTTGATGTGCGGCTCAATAACAACGGTCTTATCCGGCTTTCTAATGCGTATGCCGGTGATGAAAATCTGGCCAATGCGAGTGCTTATGTTCAGGTATGTTGTGCGCATGTTCGTGACTATGTTCTCCCACCTGTGCGGAATCATGCAAATGATCATGATGAAAATCATTGTGATTATGTTTATGCTCATGAATCTGCACTTCATGATGGTGGGAATGTTCATGCTGTTCTGACACTGCAAAATATGTTCCGATCAGCATGATGACTAACGCGATCAAAAAAGTCCCGGTCATTCCTTCCTTCAAAACAAGCCAGGAAACCAAAACCCCAATAAATGGAGCAGCAGCATAAAAGGCGCTGGTCCTTGCAGCTCCAAGTTCTCTTTGTGCTTTTATATAAAAGAAAATACTCAGTCCATAAGCAACAAACCCTAAAAGCAACGCTAGGGCAATATATATAAAATTGCTGCTCGATTCCTTCAGGAAAAAAGAAATTATGATCGCCCCAAAGCCCGATCCAAAGCCTTTCACTACAACGATTTGCATAGGATCTTTCAGCGACAGCATGCGGGTACAGTTATTCTCAAATCCCCAACAAACACATGCCAACAAAATAAATACCGATCCGACAGAAACAGTGAAACTGCTTAAGTTTTGTACTGATAAAACCATACTGGAAAGAGTAATAAACGCTATGGCAACCCACATCCGCCGGCCTATTGCTTCTTTGAAAATAAAGAGGGCTATTAGGGAAGTAGCTACTATTTCAAAATTATTCAGTAGTGATGCGTTGGCTGCTGTAGTCATGGTGATTCCCAGCATGAGCAAAATAGGAGCAGCAATATCCAGAAGAATCATACCCACAATATAAGGCCAGTCTCTTGAAGTCATCTTCGCTTCTACTGGTTCTCTCTTGCTCAATACATTTATCGCTTTGACCATTAGCATTCCGAAGCCAGCACCCAAATATAGCAGTGCTGCCATTAAGGTTGGCGGAATCTCTGCTAGCAGCAGTTTTGATGCCGGAGAGCTTATACCATAAAGACCTGCCGCCAAAATTGCCATTGATATCCCGGTTTTCTTGTTACCCATAACACTTTCGCTGTCTTTTTCTTTACTTCTAATATGTAAAAAACAACAACTGCTGGCAATAAAAAACTATGGAACGCAATGCTTGTGTCTAATCCCTTGGCTATTCGAACCATATCCATCATCAAGCTGAAGATAATGTATAATATGCGACACTTCAGATCCCTAAGACTATTCGGTACCACCCGAGGCCTTTGAAGTTGTGGTTCTTAATATACCCTATTAAAAACTTAATCGCGAGCACCGTCACTACGAATGCCACAATTATACCGGTTTAAAAAATATGAGGCAGGGGGAGGCATGGGGACGGTTCGAGACCACTGAAAAACGTCTAATAGAAAATAACAAAA
>CAZDND010000048.1:9746-11515 GCA_964506825.1 uncultured Syntrophothermus sp. | reverse complement strand
AGGCCAGATTTGACGGACAACTCAAGTCACCATGATGAATGAAGGAAGCGCGATGAAGAAACTTAGAATACTGCATGTAATTGGGGGCGGCGAGATCGGCGGAGCTGAAAAGCATTTGCTGGCACTCCTGCGTCTCTTGGATAGAAACCGCTTCGATCCGGAGCTGCTTTGCCTGTGCCAGGGTCCCTTTGCCCAGGAGGCCCGGCAGGAGGGCTTCACCACTCACGAAATTGTGATGAATCACAAGTTGGATCTGGGCACGATTCGGCCGATTCGCGCTCTGGTCCGTGATCGCAGGATCGACATTATCCACACCCATGGAGTCCGGGCCAACCTGGCAGCCCGTCTGGCAGGCCGCCGTGAAAGCATTCCCGTGGTGACCACTTTCCATAGTCTGCTGCAGTATGACTACACCTCCTCCTATGAAGCTGCCATGGCCCGTTGGCTGACCCGCCTCACCAACTTTTGTACGAATCAGTTCATCGCCATTTCAGGAGCTGTGCGGGAAGATCTCTTGACCATGGGGGTAAAGTCTGAAAAAATCTCGGTCATCTATAACGGGCTGGATCTATCTTTACTAAAAACCGGCCCGTCTTCTACGGAAATCCGGCAGCAGCTGGGGATCCGCCCGGAGCAGCGGGTGATAGCCACTGTGGCTCGTCTTCACCCGGTTAAGGGTCATAAGCATTTGTTGGCAGCCGCCCGGCAGGTGGTCCGCCAGTACCCGGAAGCATTATTTCTGCTGGTGGGTGAAGGCCCGGAACGACCAGCCATCGAGCGCGCCATCCGGGAAATGGATCTGGCTCATCATGTGATCATGACCGGCTTCTACCCGGAGGTTAATGATCTATATCCGGTCATGGAAATATTCGTACTGCCATCGCTAATGGAGGGGATGGGGCTGGTTCTCCTGGAAGCCATGAATTTTGGGGTCCCGGTAATCGCCACCCAGGTCGGCGGCATCCCCGAAATCATTCAGGATGGCGAGAGTGGGCTGCTGGTGAGTCCGGCTGACAGCGAAGGCCTGGCGATTGCTATCTCCTGGCTGTTGGACAGCCCGGTCATCCAGCGGCAACTGGTAACCGGCGGACGACGCAGATCCAAGGATTTTACCATCGATAACATGACCCGGCAAACGGAAGCGATATATGAAAAATATCACTCCGAAAGTAGAATCCAACCTTAGACCAGGGACAGGAAAGTTGATGCGAATTGATTCCTGCCCCAGCAGTCTCCAGGCAGCAACTCGCGGTCGCCACTCACCATCGCCGGGGTCGCTTGCCGGGTCTGACTTAACCGAGGAAGGTTAGCATTTAATGAAAGAACTGCAGAACCAGGATATCATTTGCATTTCGTCGGTGGACTGGGAACCGCTGTGGACCCGGAAACAGCAGGTAATGTCTCGTCTGCCGGTCTCCAATCGGGTCCTTTATGTTGAACCTCCGGTTTCCTGGCTATCGCCTTTCAAGGACCCGGCCTGCTGGAGCAAGTGGGGTTCCTGGGCCCAGGGCCTCCGGCAGCTGAACGGGAATATTTTTCTGCTTTCACCTCCGATAATATGCGTAACGGACAGGTCAATTTTCTCGCTTTCCGCACGAGCGCTGTTGTGCTGTTCGGCACGCTTCAGTGCAGCGCTGTTCAGAACATCGGTCACGCCGCTCTTTTTCTTTTCCGGTGTTTCCGCCGCAAAGAACGGTGCATCGTCTTCATCGTCCAACTCAACGCTTCTGAGATATTCTCTTATATTTATTTCGGCTGTTCCGCCGATC
>CAZDND010000048.1:0-9736 GCA_964506825.1 uncultured Syntrophothermus sp. | reverse complement strand
GGATCAGGGGTGTCAACCAGCTAAATCAGGCTATCCTGGCCGGATCTATCCGGCGAGCCGCCCGCCAGTTGGGTATGCAGGATCCGATTTTGTGGACCTACCTGCACAGCAGTGCCCCCTTGATCGGCAAATTGGGCGAGAAGCTGGTGGTCTACGATTGTGTGGACGAACATGCTGAATACCAGGGTTTTAACCCCCAGGTAGTTCGGGAGATGGAAAAAGACCTGCTGTCAAAAACCGACTTGGTTTTTGTTACCGCCCAGGGACTCTATGAAGACAAAGCGCCCTTGACCGGTGAAATCTACCTATCCCCCAATGCCGCTGATGTGGAACATTTTATGCAGGCGGAGGATCCCCTGTTGCCGGTGGCTCCAGAGTTGGCCGAACTGGCCGGGCCGGTTCTGGGATTTGTAGGTACTATTAAGGAGTGGGTCGATCTGGATCTGCTGCTCTATGCAGCCTCCTCACACCCCGACTGGACTCTGGTGTTGGTCGGTCCGGTGGGTGTGGAAGTAGACATCTCGGCCCTGGCCAGCCTTCCGAATGTGATTTTTCTCGGTCACCGGGACCGGCAGGTCCTGCCCCGTTACCTGAAACGATTCGATGTCTGCCTTAATCCCTTTCGCCAAAGTGCCCTGACCGCTACGGTCAGCCCTTTGAAGTTCTATGAATATCTGGCTTCCGGCCGGCCGATTGCGTCAGTGCCCATGCGGGAAATCATGGAGTTTGAAGATGTAGTTGAGTTTGGCCAGGGCCCGGAGGGATTTGTGGCCGCCATTATCCGAGCTCTGGACGACCTGCCCGCCAAAAAGGTCCGGCGCCTGGCCAGAGCCCGGGATAACTCCTGGGAAAGCCGGGTCAGCTTCATGATGGACAAAATAGCTGCCCATTTAGAGTAGCTGCATCACCAGGGGGCCCCCTAATTGACTAAAAGCTGGTGTATTGTTATCATTATTCGCGAACACCTGCTTGGGCGATGGCTGAGTTGAGCCGATAAATGCAAGGGAGAGAACTAACATGCCAAAAGTTGCCATGTTTGGCCTGGGATTTGTGGGATTGCCGCTGGCCCTGAGTTTTGCTATGCGGGGATGCGAAGTGACCGGAGTAGATATCGACGCTTCGCTGATCAGAGATCTTAATAATGGGATCACGCACCACCTGGAATCCTACCAGGGGCGCAGTATCCAGAATATATTACAGGATGAATTGGCCTCCGGCCGCTTTAGGGCCACTACGGATGCCCAAACAGCCATGGAGAATTGCGACAGTATCATCGTAACCGTTGGGGTTCCGGTGGAAGATGGCCGGCATAATATGGATCCGGTCACGACGGTCTGCCGTTCTATCGCCAAGGGCCTGAAACCCGGCGATCTGGTCATCATCCGCAGCACCCTCATTCCCGGAACTACCCGGGATGTGATCCTGCCAATCCTGGAGGAATCTGGGATGACTGCCGGCGAAGATTTCTATCTGGGATATTCTTCGGAAAGAATCGCCGAAGGACGAGCCTTTCATGAATTTGAAAATATGCCGGCTGCGGTCAGTGGCATCAACGAAATCAGTCTGGAAAAGACCTATGAACTGATCAGCATAGTTACCAAAGCCCCCATCACCAGAGGAAGTCGGATCGAAGTCGTGGAAGCGGCCAAGGTCATGGAAAATGTCTCCCGGGATGTAGATATTGCCATGAGCCACGAGTTCGCCCGGTTCGCCCGGGGTATGGGGCTGGATATTTTTGAAGTGATCCGGGTGGTCAACACCCACCTGCGCGTCAACCTGCTGACTCCGGGGCCGGGTGTAGGAGGATACTGCCTGCCCAACGCGCTTTATTACCTCCTTCCCAAGGCGGAGGAAATGGGGGTCGATCTGCCCCTGCTCCGAACCGCCCGTCAAACCAATGACAGCGTGCCCCTATTCGTTGCCAGTCTGGCTTTGAAGAATCTGCCGGTTCCCCCGGCCCAGGCCCGGCTAGCCGTATTGGGGCTGGCCATGAAGGATTTTTCCAACGATGACCGGATAAGTCCGGCCATGGACGTCGTCCACCACCTGCAGGCCGCCGGCTGCGAAATCAAGGCTTTTGACCCAGCGGTGCCATCCAAGTACCCCTTCAAGGTTGACAGCCTGGAAAAAGCCGTTGAAGGCTGCCATGGCATCCTGATTCTTGCTTGCCAGCATGACATCGCCTATGATAACCTGGCCCTCTTCAAAGCGAGCCTGGTCGGCCCTCAGCCTTTTATTGTCGATACCAAGAATATCTATGAGCGGTCCGCCGTGGAAGCATACGGGTTAAAATTAGAAACCCTTTGATATCGGGGTATTAATCACATGACCGAAAAAAAATCCCTGCTAAAGGCGGCCGGCTTGATTCTGGCCATCAGCATCATCGGTCGGCTCCTGGGATTTGTCCGGGAGCAAGTCATCGCCGCCCGGTTTGGGACTTCGATGGCTACGGATGCATATCTGATGGCCTTCACCATCCCCAATCTCATATATGTGATCATCGGCGGGGCTTTGGCTACCGCCTTTATTCCGGTATTTACCTCCAACCATGTCAATGAAGGCCCTGGTGAATCTTCCCGGTTGGCCAGCTACACCATTAACCTGGCGGGCCTGGTCATGAGCCTGGTTGCCTTGCTGGGCATCCTGACCGCACCCTTGCTGGTGTCCCTCATCGCCCCCGGATTTTCACCGTCGGCCCAGGAGCTGACCATTAAACTGACCCGCATCATGTTCCCTTGTGTTCTGCTGGCCACCCTGTCCATGCTGCAAGGTGGGATTCTTAACAGTCTGCAGCATTTTGCCCTGCCCGCTTTCACTTCCGTAGCTTTTTCAGGAACGGTTATCCTTTCCGTGTTTTTCCTGGTCCCGGATTTGGGGGTAACCGGCCTGGCGATCGGTACCGTATTAGCCATGGTCGCCCAGGTGCTGATCCAGGTGCCGGCTTTCTTCGGGAAGGGCCTCCATTATATCCCCCGGATATCCTTGAACCATGCCGGGGTACGCCGCATCGGGGAACTGGTTTTCCCGGTTATGATCGGTACCGGCGTAAATCAGGTTTATGTAACCATTGATCGAATCCTGGCCTCGACCCTATCCGTGGGCAGCCTGGCCGCCTTGAATTTTGCCAACAAATTGATGTTCTTGCCCTTCAACCTGTTTGTGGTGGCCGTCAATACCGCGGTATTCCCATCTCTTTCGGCTCTGGCGGCCCGGGAAGATCATCAGGAACTGGGCAACACCATGGTGTTTGGTCTCAACCTGATCGCGCTTTTCACCATTCCAGCGGCCGTAGGTCTGTTTATGCTGAGCCATCCCATTGTCCGCCTGCTGTTCGAAAGAGGTGCTTTTGACGCCACCTCCACCCAAATGACTGCCTTTGCCCTGCGTTTCTTTGTGCTGGGCCTTTTTGCCCAGGGAGCCTACAACGTCATCAACCGCACTTATTATGCCCTACAGGATACTAAGACTCCGGTAAAAATCAGCATTACCGTGGTGATTCTGAACCTAATCTTCAGCCTCATCCTGATTCGTTTTCTCCAGCATGGAGGACTGGCCTTGGCCAACAGCCTGGCAGCGATTATCAACATGAGCTTGGCCTATTGGTTCCTGCGGCAGCGACTGCCCCAGCTTCCGGAAAAGAAATTGTTCATCAATCTGGGTAAAATCCTGCTGGCATCCCTGTCCATGGGCATCGTCCTGTTTTTGGCAGACAACTTCCTCACTGCATCCATAGACCTGTCCTCGGTCAAGAATCAGATCTATTATCTGGCGCTCTCAATGGGTCTGGGGGTCCTGGTCTATATGGCCATGATCGTAGTTCTGCGGGTGGAGGAAGCCTGGTATGTATTCGAAAGGATCCTCCGTCGATAGGGTATCATAAGATGGACGACCAACTGGTCAGCGTTTCCAGCCTGGCGTCGAAAACCATCCAGCCCCGTCGAGGCCTTTTCTCCGGCTCAAAAAAAGCAAGACCGGTAATATCCCCGATCTTGCTCTGGAATGGCTTTCTATGGGATGGGTTATCAGTCTCTCAAGGGACGCAGGGTGGGAAACAGGATCACGTCCCTGATTGACGGCGAATCGGTCAGGATCATCACCAGCCGGTCGATACCGATGCCCAGTCCGCCTGCCGGAGGCATGCCATAACCCAAGGCGTTAAGGAAATCTTCGTCCATCATGTGGGCGTCCGCGTCTCCCTGGGTACGTTTGAGCACCTGGCTTTCGAAACGCCCCCGCTGATCGATAGGATCATTCAGTTCCGAGAAAGCGTTGCCCAACTCACGGCTCATCATGAAAAATTCGAACCGATCCGTCAGCTGCGGATCTTCCCGATTCCGTTTGGCTAACGGGGAAATCTCCACCGGGTAGCTGTAAACAAAAGTAGGCTGCACCAGACAGGGCTCTACTTTTTCCTCAAAAATAATATTGATAATTTCCCCGCGGGTAGCGTGGGCGTCAAATTCGATGTCCAAACTGGCCGCTATTTTTCGGGCTTCTTCATCATCTTCAACACTGTGCAGGTCTATGCCCCCATATTCCTTGATAGCATCCAACATTGTGATCCGTCTCCAAGGGGGCGTAAAGTCCAGGGTTGTCCCCTGGTATTCGACAGTTGGAGTGCCTAAGACCTCATTAACCACGAAATAAACCATGTTCTCAGTCAGCTCCATCATCACCCGGAAATCTGCATAGGCCTGATAGATTTCCACCATCGTAAATTCCGGGTTATGGCGGGTGGAAATTCCTTCATTCCTGAAATTGCGATTTATCTCATAGACCCGTTCCAAGCCGCCTACCAGCAAACGCTTCAGATAAAGTTCCGGGGCGATCCGGAGGAACAGATCTGTATTGAGGGCATTATGATGGGTAACAAAGGGCCGGGCAGCGGCTCCCCCCGGGATAGGCTGCATCATAGGGGTCTCAACCTCCAGAAACCCCTGGGCATCCAGATAACCGCGCATGGAGCGGATAATCTGGCTCCGTTTGATGAACACGTCCCTTACTCCGGGATTCACGATCAGATCAACGTAACGCTGCCGATACCTGAGTTCGACATCCTTCAGCCCATGCCACTTCTCCGGCAGGGGGTGGAGAGACTTGGCGAGATAAACCAGGCTGGTTGCGGATACGGATATTTCGCCCCGCTTGGTGCGAAATACCTTGCCGGTGACCCCCAGGATGTCGCCGATATCAACTTTTTCGTAGATTTCGTACTGCTCTTCTCCCACTTGGTCCAGTTTGAAATATAGCTGGATCGTCCCGGATGGGTCCTGCAGATTGGCAAAGCCGGCTTTGCCATGACCGCGCTTGGCCATAATCCGGCCGGCAATTTTTACTTCCTGCCCTTCCAGCCCGTCAAATTGTTCCAGGATGTTGGCAGCCAGTTGAGTGCGTTCAAATCTATCCCCAAAGGGCTCAACGCCCTGCTCACGCAAATCCTTGATCTTATCCAATCTTACCTGTAATAGTTCGTTATATTCCTGGTCAGACAAAAAAAAACCCCCTGATTCTATACTTTGCTGTTGCCTATTTCTCTATGCTGACAATCCGGTAATGGGCGACTCCCGCCGGGACGTTAACTGCCACTTTGGAATTTATTTTCTTGCCGAGGATGGCTTTGCCCACCGGCGATTCGTCGGATATCTTGAGCTCCTTGGGATTGGTTTCCGCTGAAGCTACAATGGTAAAGGTCACTTCCCTGCCGGAACTACAATCCTCGAGAACCACCGTCGAACCCAGAGAAACCCGGTCGGTTTTTATATCGCCGTCTTCGATCAGTCGGGCGTTGCGCAGCGTCTTCTCCAGGGACATGATTCTTCCCTCTATGAAAGCCTGCTCGTTTTTGGCATCCTCGTACTCCGAACTCTCCGAGATATCACCGAACTCTATGGCTTGTTTGATGCGCTCTGCGACCTCTTTGCGCTTCACCGACTTGAGAAATTCCAGTTCGTCCTCTAATTTCTGCAGGCCGCCACGGGTGAGGATTACCTCTTTTTCTGACATGAAATCTCTCCTTATTACAATAATTATTGTTCCAAATAAAATAAAAAATCGAAGCGATGTGCTTCAGAGTCCATGTTTATATGGGATTTCCAGGATCCAAATCCTTTGATGGTATTATAATGACCACCCATCCCCTTGTCAAGAAAGTATTCCCAAATAGTACAATCCTCTGGTTATTCTCTTGCTGCCCGAGGCCTCCCTGGATTGGTTCCCAGCAAAAAAAGACAACCCCCAGCCGCATATCTTGCCGGGGGTGCAGTTATCGATCAGCTCGCCGGTTGGTTCCGGACCTCCAGTGGTTACGGGTTCAGGTACATGATCCCCGGCCGGAAATCCAGCTGGGCCAGCAAGTCCCGGTAATCATCTTCGGTGATTTTATCCAAGGGCTTTTGAATGATCGCCACCAAGATGGCCTCCATCACATTGGTGCCAAAAGAACGCCCTTCCATGTCCGGGGTGGTCGTTACCAACAATTTAACCCCCCGCTCTCTTAACAGCTCAACATCCTCCTTGGTGGTAGTGTTGGCTATTATTACCTTGCCGTCCAGATGATCGGGCAGATATCGCCTTATATAAAGGAAATCCCCGGCGATGATGTCCGCCTGTTGATAGTATTTGGAGAATTTAGGGATTATCACATCCTGCTTGCTGCCCGTGGGGTACAAAGAATCAAAGGGCAGGTTCGTGACGATGGGGGCTATTACATTCGCGATTCGCTCCAGGCTTTTCATGGAATTTATAGGAATGGGCACTCCCAATCCATAGATCAGGTCCCCAAACATAATATCTTCACTTAGCTCATTCAGCACCTGTGCCATCCCCAGACGGTCTACCCCGCACACCATCAGCACCTTTTTGCCTTTGAAATCCACGATTCCCTCCCGGGCCACCCTCTCAATCGACTGCCTCTCCAGGGTATTTTTTACCCCGCCCCCGTCTACCATCGGAGTGATTTTGGCAGCCGCCAGCAGTTTCTTGGCGTCACGCAGGACGTAGCGGCGCTTGCCGGCATACACATACAGGCTGATGCCACCCATCCCGAAGGCGTCCACCTTGCCGTCCAATTTGCGAATCAGGTCCAGGGCCTGGTCCCAATCCCCATCCGTCCCAATCCGCTCCACCGTAAATTTTTCCCCAAAAAATTCCGTTTCCACCGCATGATTTCGTTTCGATGATCCCAGGCTGACGCTGACCACATGTTTCAAACGTTCTTCCTCCTGTCACTTGAATTCTTTAGGGTGCGGGCTCCTTTGACAGTTCTTAATACCTGCTGGAATTCCTGGGGATCAACCCACTTATCTTCTTTGAGAGGGGATTCTCCTATTTCCAGGGTAAGCACTTCATTATTCAGCAACCCTCGCAGCAATTTGACCCGATAGTCGGACGCCAGCAAGATGACGGTATCCAGGGTGCGGACCTGATTGATCAAGTCCATCATCTCGTTCATGAGTTCGGCACCGCTGCGCTCGGAAACAAAGCGGTTGCGCTCCTCTTCGGTGAAAATCAGCACGTAATCAACGCCTTCTTTGGCAGCCAGTTCTTCAATCTCGGCCTTGTTCATCACCGGAAATCCGATCACCGCTATCGTCTTGCCTTTGCGAAGCTCACCGATAGTTTCCAGCCGGGAAATGAAAGTTCGGTCCATCCCCAGGCGCGAGGCCACCTCTTGCTGAGACAGCCCCCGGGCCCTCAGTTCCAGGATTTTTTCCAGAGCCGTCCAAATTTTTTCCTTGCTGATCATTTTGTCCTGGATGCGGTAGTAATCCATAATTCACCTCGTGTACACAACCTTGTTCACATCATAACATTGACCCCTTGCCTAATCAAGAAAAGTGGCGCAAACATCCCTCTAGCGGATTTGGTTCAGAACCGCAATGATTTCCTGGCGGGAGGTGGCCTGATTGATGAGGTTCCGCGCCTGAGCGGATCCTGGCATCCCCTTAATGTACCATGCCAGGTGTTTGCGCATTTCTACGGACGTCTGAGCCAGGCCTTTGCAGGACTCCATCAGGTCAAAATGACGCAGGGCCGTATCGATCCGCTCGGTGCGGGAGGGAGGTTGGGGTTCGGGATCCCCTCCCAGCACCGCAGCGATACCTGCAAACAAGAAGGGGTTTCCCAGAGCACCCCGGCCAACCATCACCGCGTCGCACCCGGTAAATTCCATCATGCTCAATGCATCTCCCGGGTTGAAAATATCTCCGTTGCCAATGACCGGGATCTCCAGTTCAGCTTTGGCCAGGCGAATGGCTTCCCAGTCCGCCTTCCCGGAAAAGAATTGCTCCCGGGTGCGGGGGTGCAGGGTCACAGCCGCCGCCCCTTCGTCCTCAGCGATCTTACCAAGATCCAGATAATTTATAGAGTGGTCATCCCATCCCTTGCGCATCTTAACTGTCACCGGGCAGTCGACCGCACGGACCACCGATCGTATAACCTGCCTGGCCAGCGCCAGGTCCTTCATCAAAGCGGCGCCTTCTCCATTACGCACAATTTTGGGGGTAGGGCAGCCCATATTTATGTCCAGCAGCAGAGCCCCCGCATCCCGGGCTGCAACCGCCGCCCGGGCCATATAGACAGGATTGCTGCCAAATAACTGCACCACAACCGGTACCTGGTCGAGAGACACATCCAACATCCGGCGGGTTTTCGGATGGTTGTAATTAAGAGCCTGATCGCTGATCATCTCAGTAAATACAAGGCCGCATCCAAAGGACGCGGCCATTAATCTATATGCCTGATCGGAGATACCCGCCATCGGGGCTGAGACTACACGGTTTTCCAATTCATAGCAGCCAATTCTAAATTTCATACACCAACAGCCTTTACACCAGGTTTCTTTCATAAAGAATGCGGAGTCCATCCAGGGTCAGCAGAGGGTCAACCACCTTTATATATTCTGACTCCCGTCCGATCAGGTCTGCTATCCCCCCGGTGGCGATGATGTTGAAGTCCCAGGGGATCTCTTCCTTGATGCGCTTGATGATGCCGTCCACCTGCCCAACAAACCCATACAGGACTCCTGACTGGATGCTCACTACGGTGTTTTTCCCGACTACGGTCTTGGGTTTTTCCAACTCAACCCGTGGGAGTTTGGCAGTTCTTTGGAACAAGGCTTCCATGGAAATACCTATCCCCGGAGCAATTGCTCCACCCAAATACTCGTGGTTTTCACTGATCACGCAGAAAGTCGTAGCGGTTCCAAAGTCCACGATGATCAGCGGCCCTCCATATTTCTCCAGGCCCGCCACTGCATTGACCACCCGGTCCGCCCCCACCTCTCTGGGATTTTCATATTTAATGGCTAATCCGGTTTTAATACCTGGTTCGATCAGCATCGCCTGATTGTTAAAATACTTGGTGATCATATGGGCCAGTTCGCCCACCAGGGGAGGAACCACCGATGAAATGATTGCTCCCTTTATTTCGCTGGGATCAATGCCTGCATGCTGAAAAAGTCCTACCAGTTGGAGTCCATACTCATCAGCCGTCCGAAGTCGGTCCGTCCGTATCCGCCAGTCGTTCAGCAACTCCTGGCCTTTATAGACTCCGACAACTATATTGGAATTCCCAACATCCAAAACTAATAACATGTTGATCCGGTTTCGCCGAGTACTTAATACTTAAGTACGGCTCACCAGTCCCTCCTTTCGGTTGTTCATCTTGAGGAGTCGGCATAACTCTTCCCGCTGGGCTGATTTCAGGACTGCCGGCGGCTACTGATTAAGTTGCTTGG
>CAZDND010000047.1:10686-11534 GCA_964506825.1 uncultured Syntrophothermus sp. | reverse complement strand
ATTGAGCTGGTTGGTGGCTGCTCAGAACAATAATAATAAAGCAAAGGGATTGAATTTCCTAAAATGTTCCTGGAAAACCCAACCCCTTTTGATCAACTAACCTTATAAAAATCCCGGTTCTTCTATTCCCACTCGATGGTCCCCGGAGGCTTGCTGGTAATATCGTACACAACCCGGTTGATACCTTGGACCTCGTTGACTATACGGCGGGATATCCGGTCCAGGATTTCATGGGGAAGTCTGGCCCAGTCAGCCGTCATGGCATCTTCGCTGGTCACAGCCCGAACGACTATCGGATAGGAATAAGTACGCTCATCCCCCATTACTCCCACGCTGCGCATGGAAGAAAGCACTGCGAAATACTGCCATACCTCCCGGTTCAGCCCTGCGTCCCAGATTTCACCGGTGACGATGGCATCAGCTTCCCGCAATATTTCC
Organism: uncultured Syntrophothermus sp.; assembly: GCA_964506825.1. Lineage (GTDB taxonomy): Bacteria > Bacillota > Syntrophomonadia > Syntrophomonadales > DTU052 > JAAYDA01. The sequence continues at coordinate 11,096 of CAZDND010000047.1, read as the reverse complement.
AACTTCTCGGCGGTAATGTCTCCCAAAATCCTGATGGCCAACCCGGGACCAGGAAAAGGCTGCCTCCATACCATCTCGTCCGGCAGGCCCAATTCCTCACCAATCAGTCGGACCTCATCCTTAAACAGAAGGCGCAGCGGTTCTACCAGGGAAAACTTCATATCCTCCGGCAAACCGCCTACATTATGATGACTCTTGATCACCGCCGCTGTTTTTGTGCCGCTCTCGATCACATCCGGATAGAGGGTGCCCTGGACCAGGAAGGGGATGTCCCCCAGCTGGCGGGCTTCGTCTTCAAAAACCCGGATGAATTCGCTGCCGATAATCTTGCGTTTGGTTTCCGGATCCTCTACCCCAGCCAATTTGTCAAGGAACCTCCTGCTGGCATCGACATGCACCAGCTTCATGTG
>CAZDND010000047.1:0-10676 GCA_964506825.1 uncultured Syntrophothermus sp. | reverse complement strand
GAATTCGCGGCCTATGATCTTGCGCTTTTCCTCGGGGTCACTGACGCCTTTCAACTTGCCCAGGAACTGCTCGCTGGCGTCCACGTGTATGACGCGCACGTGCAGCTTCTCGGCCACGATGGCCATGACTTTCTCGGCCTCGTTCAGCCGCAGCAGGCCATGGTCCACAAAAATGCAGGTGAGATTATCGCCCACCGCCCGGTGCACCAAGGCGGCCGCCACCGAGGAATCCACTCCGCCGCTCAAACCGCAGATGACCGGTTGATCTCCGACCTGCTCCCGGATCTGTTGGATCGTGTGGGTAATGAAATGGGAAATGCTCCAATCTCCCTGGCATCCGCATACTTCAAATAGGAATTGCTGGAGGATCTGATTGCCACATAAGGTATGCCTGACTTCCGGATGAAACTGGACACCAAACATCTGACGCTGGTGGTCAGCCATGGCTGCAACCAGACAGTTTTCTGTCCTGCCGGTGACCACAAATCCCGGTGGTACCTCGGCGATAGATATCCCGTGGCTCATCCAAACCTGACTTGACTCCGGCATTTCGTTAAATAGGATTGAATCCCCGGCGTTAAAAAAACATTTGCCGTATTCCCGCAGATCGGCCGCCATAACCTTGCCGCCCAGTTCCAGCGCCATCAGCTGCATCCCGTAACATATGCCCAGGATAGGTATACCGGCGGTAAAAATTCGCGGATCGCAGCGCGGTGCTCCCGGTTCCAGAACACTGGCCGGCCCGCCGGAAAATATAATACCCTTGGGCTTCATGGCCATGAGGTCTTCATAGGATATATCGTAAGGGTGCATCTCGCTGTATACCTTTAATTCTCGAACCCTTCGGGCAATCAACTGATTGAACTGGCCTCCAAAATCCAATACTACTACAAGATCCATCTATTCATCTCCACTCCTACTCGGAATCGGCACTGGGTTTAAGAATGCAAACCCCTGGCAGATGCCGGTATTTTTCTGCATAATCGAGACCATACCCGACCACAAAATGGTCGGGTATGGAGAATCCGTTGTAATCCGGGACAACCTCCACCCTGCGCCGATCGGGCTTGTCCAGAAAGGTGCAGATTTTCAGCACCCGGGGATGACGGCCGCCCAGCATCTCCAGAATATATTTGAGGGTGCTGCCCGAGTCAATTATATCTTCCACGATGAGCACATTCTGGCCCTCGATAGGCTGTTCCAAATCTTTCATGATTCTCACCTCGCCAGATGACTCGGTTGTCAATCCGTAGCTGGATACATCCATGAAGTCTATTTTGACCTCCACCTCCAATTCCCGAACCAAATCGGCCAGAAAAACGAAGGCTCCTTTCAGAATGCCCACCACTAGAAGCTCTTCGCCGGCAAAATCACGATTTATTTCCCCTGCCAACTCCTTGACCCTCTTCCGTATCTCATGTTCCGGCAAAAGAATCTCGAGTTTGTCTGCCACTCTATCCCCTCCCCATGTGTGGATTATATCAAGCCCGTCCAAAGGGTGTCAAAGAATGGCAGCCGACGAAATCCAGATTCTCATTATCGCCATGTATGATGCAGCAATACTGGAAATCGCTCTGGCTTCTCAGGTCTGGGAAGCTGCTGAATACCATCCAAAAAAGGGACTGCTGCGGAAGACCGCAGCAGTCCCTTTCATGGCTAATATTGGGTAACGGTTGCCGGCAACTACATGGGGGGCATTCCGCCCATTCCGCCCATGCCGCCCATGGGCGAATCTGCACTGGGAACCTCGGTGATCAGGGCTTCAGTAGTCAAAAGCATGGCCGCGATGCTAGCCGCATTCTGAAGCGCTGAGCGAGTGACTTTAACGGGATCTATGATTCCAGCTTCAATCATGTCTTCGTATTCGTCGGTCAGAACATTGAAGCCCATGCCGCCCGATTCGAAGGACTTGACTTTTTCCACAACCACGGAGCCTTCTTTGCCAGCATTGTTAGCTATCTGGCGGAGGGGCTCTTCCAGGGCTTTCTTAACCAGGTTGATTCCGGTCGCTTCATCGCCGGAAGCCGTAAGCGCAGCCACAGCTCCAATGATATTCAGCAGAGCTGCTCCGCCGCCGGCCACGATTCCCTCTTCAACGGCGGCTTTGGTAGCTGCCAGAGCATCCTCGATCCGATGTTTCTTCTCTTTTAGTTCAGTTTCGGTAGCCGCTCCAACCTGGATCACAGCTACTCCGCCCGCCAGTTTGGCAAGTCTTTCCTGGAGTTTTTCCCGGTCATACTCGGAGGTGGTTTCTTCCAGCTGAATTTTCAGCGAATTGATGCGGTCCTTGATATCCTTGTCCGTGCCTGCTCCATCTACGATGATGGTTTCTTCTTTTTTGATTTTTACCTGACGGGCTCTTCCCAGCATAGCCAAATCAACGTTTTCCAGCTTGAGTCCCAGGTCATCAGAAATCACTTCACCATTGGTAAGGATGGCAATATCCTGGAGCATGGCTTTCCTGCGTTCCCCAAAAGCCGGAGCTTTTACAGCTACGCACTGGAAGGTCCCCCGAAGTTTATTGAGGACCAGGGTAGCCAGCGCTTCGCCCTCTACATCCTCAGCTATAATTACCAGGCCCTTGCCGGTCTGAACCACTTTTTCCAGTAAAGGAAGCAGCTCTGTAATTACGGCAATCTTCTTATCGGTGACCAGAATATATGGATCATTGAAAACCGCTTCCATCTTGTCAGCATCAGTAATCATATAAGGTGAGATGTAACCACGGTCGAAATTCATGCCTTCCACGACTTCCAGACTGGTCCCTACGGATTGACTTTCCTCTACGGTGATAACCCCATCCCGGCCTACTTTTTCCATAGCGTCGGAAATCAGTGCGCCGATTTCTGCATCAGCTGCCGAAATTGAAGCTACCTGAGCAATTGCCTGTTTGGTTTCAATCGGCTTGGAAATCAATTTGAGCTGTTCTACACAAGCAGCAACCGCTTTTTCGATCCCCTTCTTCATGATCATTGGATTGGCACCAGCAGCAACGTTTTTCAAGCCTTCCTTGATCATGGCCTGAGCCAGAACCGTAGCGGTAGTGGTTCCGTCACCAGCTACGTCATTGGTCTTGGTGGCTACTTCTTTGACCAACTGGCAGCCCAGATTTTCCCACGGATCTTCCAAATCTATATCCCGGGCAATGGTTACTCCATCGTTAGTGATGGTGGGAGAGCCAAATTTGCGCTCCAAGACTACATTTCTCCCCTTGGGTCCCAGGGTAACCTTTACAGTATCGGCCAGGCTGTCAACGCCTTTCTCCAGTGCGCGTCTGGCATCTTCCCCGAACTTAATTTGCTTGGCTAACATCTATCAGCAACCTCCTTCTATTCAATAATCAATTTAGCCAGCTATTGTGGCCAGGATATCTCTTTCAGACAAAATCAGGTATTCTTCTCCCTCTGATTTAACCTCGGTTCCCCCATACTTGGAGAAGATGACGCGATCACCAACACTTACTTCCATGGCCAGCTTCTGGCCGTTTTCGAGAGTCCTGCCGCTTCCTACCGCTAACACTTCACCCTCCTGAGGTTTTTCCTTGGCGGTGTCCGGCAACACGATACCGCTCTTGGTTTTTTCTTCCCCCTGAAGCACTTTGACTACTACACGGTCACCCAAAGGCTTGATATTCAACGTTATACCCCCTTCAATTTTATACTTTTTTATTGTTAGCACTCGTTAGTTGCGAGTGCTAATTGTCATTTATAATAATAGGCAAGAGCTCAACCTATCCGCAAATCGCATTCCTCCCAATTGAGGCCACTTAGATGCTTTATAGTCAATTTTTCTCGCGATTGCTCAATATTCCTTCTCTTGCCTGGTTATTTTAATTTTGTCCGCATTCAACCGTTTGTCCCGTCAATATTTCCAACCCGTGCTCCAGCGAATCGGCCACGGCTTCCAAGGATTCACGCACTCCCTTGGGACTGCCCGGCAGGTTTATTATCAGGGTTTTTCCCCGGATGCCGGCTACTGCCCTGGACAGCATGGCCCGAGGGGTTTTCTGCAAACCAGCCATCAGTATAGCCCCGGTGATTCCCGGTGCCATTTTTTGTATTACCGCGGTGGTCGCTTCGGGGGTCACATCCCGCTCCGAAAAGCCGGTACCTCCTGAAGTCAGCACCAGGTTGAGCTTAAGCTCATCGCACATATGCAGTAACTTCTCCTCTATCTCCGGGAGCTCATCAGGCACTATGCAGTAATGCTTTATCTCGCCGATGCCGGCCAGCATCTCTTCGATGACGATTCCGCAGCCATCCTCTCTTTCACCCCGGGAGCCTTTATCGCTCACGATCATAACGCCGATACTAAACAATTCCGTCACCCTTTCTTCCGGACCAATCGATTTCCAGGCTTATTTATTCTCTGACTTCTACCGTGTCACCGCTGCTGACCTTACCGCCTCTGATCACCCGGGCAAAGATCCCTTCCCGGGGCATTACACAGTCCCCTACTTGCTGGCGGATAGCACACCCATGATGACATGCCTTGCCGATTTGGGTCACCTCCAGTTCCACCTCTCCCCCCACTTTCAGACGGGTTCCAAGAGGCAGGGTGTATAGTTCCACTCCCTCAACGGTGAGATTTTCGGCGAAGTCTCCGTAGTTGATAGCGATTCCCCGGTCTCTCATCTTGTTGACACTGTCCAGAGAAAGCAGGCTTACCTGGCGATGCCAGTCGCCTGCATGGGCGTCTCCTTCAATACCATGCTCCCGGACCAGGTTGGCCTCTATGATATCAGTCTTTTTCTCTCCTTTGTTGGCACTAACGCAAACCGCCAGGACTTTACCAGCCATTATTCCTCTCCCCTTCGCAAATGCCCGCTCTTGCCGCCGGATTTCTCCATCAGGGCGATACCTTCGATCCTCATCCATCTATCCACGGCTTTACACATATCATAGATTGTCAGCGCGGCTACCGAAACTGCAGTGAGCGCTTCCATTTCCACTCCGGTTTTTCCCATGGTTCTGACCTGCGATTCGATCAATATGCATCCTTTTTCCCTTTCGATCTGAAATCCGATATCCACAGAAGTCAGGAAAAGCGGGTGACACATAGGAATCAGATCCGAGGTTCGCTTGGCCCCCATTATGCCTGCTATTTGAGCCACCCCCAGCACATCGCCCTTTTGGATTCCTCCCTTTTGGATCATCTCCAGGGTGGCATCCTCCATATCCCCGTGTCCGATTTGGAGGTGACATCTACCATTCGAGCCCGTCCTTCATCATTAAAATGAGTGAATTGCACCCCATCATCCCCCAATCTGGCACATTTTCCGGTCTTCCTCTCCCCAACCCCGGTTCACCATCAGGTGTCTTTCCGGTTTCGACAGGATCGCTGACTGCAGGACTTCCCGAATCTCCTGATCGCTGCTCCCATTCTTGAGCAGTGCTTTCAAATCTCTTTCGTTTCCGTCATAGAGGCATGCTCTCAATTGACCATCTGCTGTCATGCGAATCCGGTTGCACTCTCCGCAAAAGTGATTGCTCATGGGAGAGATGAACCCCACCGACCCTTGGCCGCCGTCCAGAAAATAGTATTTAGCCGGTCCGTTTCCCCGGCTAAGCCTGCCAGGCTTCATGCTGTATTTCTGGGCAATCAGCTGAATAACTTCTTCATTTTTGATAATGCGGGTATCGTCCCAGAAATCAAGATGCCCTACGGGCATAAACTCAATAAACCTTATGTGGATCGGCTGCTCATAGGCCAGGCGGGCAAAATCAAATATCTCATCGTCGTTGAATCCTCTGATAAGTACGGTATTGAGCTTCACCGGATGATACTCTTCACTCAGGGCTTTTTCCAATCCCTTCATTACTGAAGCCAGGCTGCCCCCCCGAGTGATGAAATCAAAACGCTCAGGTCTCATAGTGTCCAGACTCATGTTTACCCGGTTCAGCCCAGCCTTTTTCAAATCTGCCGCCAGATCGGCAAAAAGGATGCCGTTGGTAGTGACTGCCAGGTCGTCAATCAACGGCATAGCGCTGATGGCTCGAACCAACGACGGAAGATTTTTTCTCACCAGGGGTTCTCCCCCTGTCAGCCTTATTTTCCTGATTCCCAGAGTGGTTGCAATCCTTACTACCCGCTCGATTTCCTCAAAGCTGAGTATATCCTGGTGCTCCTTCAGGGATACCCCCTCCGGCGGCATGCAGTACCGGCACCGCAGGTTGCAGCGGTCAGTCAGGGATATTCGCATGTAGTTGATCTCTCGGTTCAATCGGTCAAGCAAGTTAAGGCCCCCATTCGCCATCCAAGTTAGCCCGGTTATTCAATAGCCTCAGGATTTGTCGCTGATCCACATCACCTGTCCGGTCTTCTCCAAATCATAGCCTCCGAAGGCGGCTATGTCCCGCTGGAAGTCCGGATCAGCGATCACCGCCCGTAATGCTTCCAGTGCATCCTCATTAATCATGTCCATAGCGACGCAAATATCGTATCTTTCCTGGACCACCGGTACGAAATCCAGCCCCAGAGCCCTGGCGCCGGCATATATTCCCAGTGCCGCATCAGCGTTACGATTTTCAACCGCTGCCGCTACTGACAGGTGCGAAAATTCCTCTCTCTCATATCCATTGATATCTGATCTGTCCAACCCCTGTTCAGTCAGTAGGTAATCCAACAATATCCTGGTACCTGACCCCTTTTGGCGGTTAACAAATCTAACCCCTGGTTGGACCAAATCTCCCAATCCCCTTATCCCCAGAGGATTCCCGGACTGGACCATCAAACCCTGCTCACGCATGACCAGGTTGATCAATTGCATATTTTCACCTGGCAAATAACGCTTCAGATAACTTACGTTGTATTCTCCACTGCCAGTATCCAGGAGATGGATGCCCGCCAGATGGGTTTCGTGTCTTTTAAGTGCCATAATGCCGCCCATACTGCCCACATTGGTCGATGCCAACCGCCACCCGTACTTCTGCCACAGCAGGTTGCCCAGGTAATCAAGGGCCAGGTCGTGACTGCCGATGGCTAGAAGGGTGCGGTCAATAATTCCCCGGGATCGATTCAATTTAACGCTGACTTTTTCTCCGGGCTGAAAACCCTCCAATCCACGCGGGATGACTATCACCCCGTCTGACTGGACCAGACTGCTGGTGGCTCCCGCTCCGCGATTACGGGGGAAGGCCAAATAGCCACCTTGGGCAGGGGCCAGACTGACGTGAACAAATTCATCCACTCCCATATGAGAAGGCAGTTTGCGGGCTAAGCGCGCTTCCAGGGTGTCTGGCAACGGTAACCCCTGCCCCAAGGCCCCATAAACCAAGGGACGTCCCAACAGTTCAAAAATAAGTGCCGCTGAAACTGGGTACCCAGGGACTCCCAGGACCGGTTTGCCCTTTATGATCCCTGCTATGGCTGGTTTTCCTGGTCTGACAGCCAGCCCATGCATCAGCAGCTCGCCCAACTCAGCGATGACCCCTGCCGTATAGTCTTCCCGGCCAGCCGAAGAGCCGGAACATACGACCACGATATCTGCTATTTCCAGGGCCTGCTCAACCGCTTTTCTCAATAGATTCCAGTCGTCAACAACTATATCGCAGCGGATCGGCAGAGCTCCCCATTCCTCACAAAGCCCGCCCAGCATCCGGCTGTTGGATTCAGTAATTTCACCGGGGATCATGGTTTCCTTCCCGGGCTCAACGATTTCTGTGCCCGTGGGTATGATGGCTACCCGGGGTTGACGGGCCACCTTTACCCTCTTCACCCCGGCCGTGAGCATGGCTCCGATTTCATAGGGTCCGATGGGGAAAGCTGTGGGTACTATCATTTGTGACGCAATCAGGTCTTCGCCCACGGACCGCACATGCTGCCATGGTACCGCAGGGGCAATGATCCGGGCACTGCCGTCATCCATAAAGTTGACGTCCTCGATCATGATAACCGAGTCGAATTCCGGGGGCACCGGGTCTCCAGTGTCGACCTCCGCAAACTGGCGGCTTCTCTTCAAGGCCACTGGCGCGGTCTCGTTGGCTCCTGCCGTGTCGCTGCTGAGCACCGCAATGCCATCCATAGCCGAAGCAGGATAATGGGGCGATGATTTCTCCGCCCGGACCGGTTCTGCCGTTATCCGTCCCCTGGACTCAGCCACATCAATGCTCTCGGATTTCACCTGCATCGATTCCAGCTCTTTCCAACGGGCCACAACCGACTTTAGGGTCTCTTCCAAAGGCGCGTTGTCGATATATACTCTCCGTCCCACTAATAATTACCTCCGCCCCCTGGGTGCTTTCGTAGCCAAGACTCAACCTCAACAAGTTCCACAAAATCTCCGTCGGTTTTAAAAAAGCACGACCTCGATAGCTTCACCTTTATTCAATCCCTGTTTAATCCCTGGGATATGAACAAAACCGCTGGCTTCCGACATTACGATGATGAGCCCCGCCTTGCCGTAGACTGGCAGGGCCTGCAAATCCCCGTTTACTTCCTTGATCTTTATTCTGACAAAATCGTCCCGTCCCGCCTGGGAGGCCACATTATCGGCAAGTATTGCCCGCACCCGATTTGTAAGGCTCGGCGCAATTATATTGCCCAACAGAACCTCGAATACCATCAAGGCTGATACTGGATGACCAGGCAGCCCAATAACCAGCTTGGAACCAACCCGGACCGCCAGAGTCGGCTTGCCCGGTTTTATTGATATCCCATGGAACAAGATCTGAGAATCCGGCAGAGATCCCAGAACTTCCAGGCTCATATCCCGGGTTCCAACGGAACTTCCGCCCGAGATGATCAGCAGGTCATTAGCGTTCAAAGCCTTGACCACTGCTTCCCGCAGGCGGTCGAAGCTATCAGGGATCACACCATCCACGGCTGGCTGCACTCCATATTTCTGAAGACCTGCCGCCAGCACATAGCTGTTCACATCCCTAACCTGACCTGGTCTGGGGACGACATCGATGTCAACTATTTCATCTCCAGTGGAAATGACTCCCACCGACAAAGGTTTCAATACTTCCAGGCGGGATATGCCCAAAGCAGCACAAACCCCTATGTCCTGGGGACGCATTACATGCCCGGCCCGAAAAATTATATCACCGACGCGGCAATCCTCACCCGGATAGATCACGTTTTCCCCTGCCGCTGCAGGACGGGAAACCAACACCAGATCGCGGTCCAGTTTTTCGGTGTATTCCACCATGACCACCGCATCCGCACCCGCCGGAAGCATACCCCCGGTCGGGATCCATAGGCATTGGCCAGATTCTATGCGCTGCTCCAGAGCGTTCCCCATGACTATTTCCCCGATCAAGGACAGGAATGCCGGCAGGGTTTCACTGGCGCCGAAGGTATCCGCAGCCAATACTGCATAACCATCCACTGTTGACCGTTCAAAAGACGGATGTTCCTCCTGGGCTATCAAATCAGCTGCCAGGGATCTTCCCAAGATTTCCTGCAGGTTACAAAGCTCGCTGCCAGGCAAAGGCCAACTGCTGCGGAGGACCTCCCGGGCCTTGTCCAGCGACAGCGTTTTAAAAAATTCCGCCAATCCTATCCCTCCCCGACCACGGTACCGGTGATCAGAACCCGGACCAATCCAGCATTCGGGAGCGCCAGATTTTTTCGGCTCCCGGACTCACCTTCATTAGCGCGATCCCAGCGGTAAGTTCCTAGAAGCACCCCAGCTGGCAGCCGGCAATTTTGATTTTCATTTCGTTGCAGGTATCTCCCACCTGCGAATAGGGCACTTGCAATTCCTCAGCTATTCCGCGGGCATCCGCACAGCTGATTTTGCCGTTCACCATTTTGGCATTGATCAACGAGGCTATCGCCGCCTGGGTTTCTGATTTTTCCAACATCACTACACCTCCAAAAAAAGACACCTCGAAAGGTGTCCTTGTTTTTTCTCCTTTCCAGCAGGAGGCTTGACCGTTTCCTATCAAGCCCATCGTCCATTCCACCCTGACAATTTGCTTTAGGTAAAATGAATCGGAGTAACTCAATTAAGTCATTATTCATGGGCTAATTATTTTCCCACCGCTATTATACTATAAACCACCAGGAAACCAAACCAGAGCATATTGTGATAAAATCTTCATAGATCTAATCGATTATGGGGAGGTGTACCATGAGTTACATTGCCTGGCTGGTGATTGGAGTGGGCTGCGGGATAATCGAGCTCCTCACTATGGGTTTTTGGTTTCTGTGGCTGGCACTGTCAGCTCTGCTGGTCAGTCTCCTAACCGGCATGAATATTGTAACCACCTTGCCGGCACAGATTGCGGCCTTTGGACTCATTACCCTGGTATTCATCGTTTTTACCCGGCCCCTGGTGATGAAGCTTTTCAAATCGAATGATGTTAAAAGCAATGTGGACGCTCTGATTGGTATGTCCGGAACCGTTTCCCTGGAGATAGTTCCCCCTCATACCGGCCAGGTGAACCTCCAGGGGCAGATTTGGACCGCCCGCTCCGAAGAATTGCTGCCGGAGGGAACCCCTATCCAGGTAATAAGTGTAGAAGGTGTCACCCTCTCTGTGGAGGGAAAAAAGGAATAAAACGGAGGTGCAGTTAAGTGGATTCGTTTGTATGGGTATTATTGTTATTTATTTTATTGATTCTTTTTCGTTCCATCAGGATCATTCGCCAGGCGACGGTAGGGATCGTGGAGCGTCTGGGCAAGTTTCATGGCAAGGCTGAACAGGGTGTCAATATTATTGTGCCGGT
>CAZDND010000046.1:0-12009 GCA_964506825.1 uncultured Syntrophothermus sp. | reverse complement strand
GGATGGGAATTTGGAAACTGATCTTTTACAATCCAGGCAGGGTTAGATCCGCAGGAATCAAAGGAGTGGTTTGCGGGGTGTTTTGGTTGGCGAGCCAGCAGAATCAAGCCGAACATCTCATGGGCCGGGTATCCTTGATTTATAATTAGGCAGCAAGCCCTGATAAAGGAAATGGATAAGAAATTTTCTAACTCTTGAAGATTTCGACTTTTTTATATGTTAATATGAAAAAGTAAATTCAGTTCTGATTCAGGGTATATAGCAAAGGGGGGGATGCTCCACAGAGGATGTTTTTCAGTCGCGTCTCACGATCAGACCTCAGTTGGCGAGTTGGGGAAGGAGACTGAACCAGCAGGACCTGAGCCATGATCGGTACAGTGCGACGGGCGTTTCTGTAGGCATATCAAAATATTTAACAACGAAGGGGAGGGTGTAAGTTGGATCCAGCAGCAATCAAGAAAATCAGTATTAAGGCGCATTTCTTTCTCGGACTAATTATCGCTACCTGTGTGTGTGTCGGTGTTTGGATCATGGGATTAATCGGATGGCATGCAACATGGCCCGCATTTTTTGTAATGATTTCCTTCTTCATCACCGGAGCTGATGTAAAACTTATTCCCAGTATTTTGGCATCGGCCATTCTAGGGTTAGTCATCGCATTGGTCTTCTTCTTAACCAATGCCGCCTTTGTGGCAGCGCTTGGCCCTCTGATGGGTATACTGATCCCGGTCTGGGTCATCGTCTTTGCGATCGCGTTTCTGGGAGATCCGCATCTACTGCCTAAATTATTCAATAACTATGCATTCATATTCTTTACAGCAGCTCTGATAATGGCCGGCGAACTGGGTGCTGGTGCAGCTGAAGCTGGAAAAGCTGCAGGGGAAGCTGCAGGAGCAGCAGCAGTGGCGGCAGGAAATGCAGCCAATGCAGCGGCATTAGGACAAGCAGCAGGACAATCGGCTGCATCAAGTTTCCTGGTAAGCCATTTTGTGACCTTTGGATTGACTGCAGTCCTCGGTGGTGGCGGCGTTCTATTGGCCATACTCACTCTGATAAGCTTGGCTCGCAAAGCTGGCCTGATTCCTCCTGCAGATGCTGCAGCACACTGATTTATAACTCTTCCTGGTTTATGGTATAGGAAACAGGGGGCTAATCCCCTGTTTTTTTTTGGCCATCGGGATGGCTGCCGCGGAAAAGATATTATTTCAGGAAAATATTTCGCAGGTGCGGCAGGTATTTTTTCAGGGTATATTGAAATTATAAAGGTGCGAAAATCTATTCGCGAAAAGCAAAACTGAGAAGGAGAGTGTACAGAATGCGTTTGAAAGACAAAGTGGCGATAGTCACAGGGGGCGCCAACGGTATAGGAGAAGGCGTTGCCGTCAAGTTTGCCCAAGAGGGAGCTAAAGTCGTAATCGCCGACCTTAACCCCGAAGAAGTAGCCAAGGCTGCCAAGGCTATCAATGACCAGGGCGGAGCAGCCCTAGGAGTAGTTTGCAACGTAGCTAAAAAAGACCAGGTTGATGAGATGGTCAAAAAAGCGGTGGAAGCATTTGGAACCGTAGACATTCTGATCAACAATGCGGGAATTACCCGGGACGCTATTTTCCACAAGATGACCGAAGCTCAGTGGGATCAGGCATTTGATGTGAACCTCAAGGGAGTTTTCTACTGCACCCAAGCTGTTATCGGGATAATGAGAGATAAGGGCTACGGCCGTATTGTAAACATCTCTTCCGTCAGCCGTTTTGGAAATCCGGGACAGGCCAACTATGCTGCTACCAAAGCCGGCTTGGTTGGATTCACCAGATCTCTGGCCAAAGAGGTTGGCATCAAGGGTATTACAGTCAATGCAGTGGCTCCGGGTTCCGTTGAAACTGCTATGTTCCTGGCAGTACCTGAAAAAATCAGAGAAGTCAGCCGTAAGGCTAATGCCCTCCAGAGACCAGGAAGCATCGAAGAACTGGCCAATGCTATCATGTTTTTCGCCAGCGACGAATCTTCCTACGTCACCGGCCAGACCCTGCAGGTCGACGGCGGCATGATGATGGTCTAAGATTGGCAGGAATTTCAACTTACTAAGCCTGCGCCTTGGAATATACGGGCGCAGGTGAGGTTGAAAAACCTATGGGAAAGGGGATTGTAGGATGGACTACAATTTTGAAACGCTGTTATTTGAAAAGGCTGACGGGGTGGCAACGGTCACTATTAATCGGCCCAAGGTCCTGAATGCTCTCAATGATGTGGTATTTGCAGAGCTTAAAAAGGTTTTCGAAGCCATGGACGACGATGAAGAGGTAAAAGTAGTCATACTTACCGGAGCTGGGGATAAAGCCTTTGTGGCAGGGGCGGACATTGCTATGATGTCTACCCATACATTCCTGCAAGCACGGGATCTTACCTACAATGGTTTCAAAGCCCAACAGTCCGTGGCCAATTATTCCAAACCGGTCATCGCTGCCATCAACGGCTTTGCCTTCGGCGGCGGCTGTGAAATTGCTATGTGCTGCGACATTAGGATTGCTTCGGAGAAAGCTTCTTTTGGTCAAGCAGAAATCAATCTGGGAATAATTCCTGGTGGCGGCGGAACTCAGAGACTGCCCAGACTGGTGGGCATGGGTGTTGCCAAGGAGATGTGCTTTACCGGCAAGCCGATCGATGCCAAGCGGGCCTATGAAATCGGGCTTGTCAATAAAGTGGTTCCTCACGAAGAACTGATGGATGCAGCCAAGGCTATGGCCAAGACCCTGCTTTCGAAGTCAACGATTACCCTCAAGTTCTGTAAGACGGCTATGAACCTGGGAATCGAGACGGACCTGGTAACCGGTCTGCAAATCGAAAGAGAACTGTTTGCCGAGTGCTTTGCCACTGAGGACATGCGGGAAGGGCTGAAGGCTTTCCTGGAAAAACGCAAACCCAACTTTGTGGGCAAGTAAGGAAGAGCACGGTAACTCATTAATCATTGCTAAGCCGGATGCCAGATGGCATCCGGCTTAGCTGATTCTGAGGGGACTCAGCTTGGAAACTGGTGCTTCCAGCCGGCTGACAGGGGTTGGATTAAATAATGCCTCTGCGGGATTCTTCAAGGAATGGATTTGCATGGTTACAATCGGCCTCCAGGTTGCGGTCCCGATGATTAGTAAGAGGACGGTTGCCAATACCCACCAAAAAAATACGGCAGAGTTTTTTATGCTCTGCCGTTGATTATTAATTGTGATTGAGTTTTTCCGAAAGCCAGATTGTCTGATATATGGGTTAGTGCAGCCCCAACGCTGACCGGGGGATGTTGCCGGACAGGATCTCGGTGACCATTCCTCGCAGCTCATTTTTTTCGAAAACAGTTCCGGTCAGCAGGGCCATTCTTTCAACGTAAGGAATATAGTCCAGATCCTTCTTCAAAGCCCGGGAATAGGCCAGGGCCCACTCGATTTTCGTGGGTGCGGCAGCCAGATTAGGATTGGCGGCCCGGAAAGCCTTAACAAATTGCTCATCCTGCTGGCGCAGCAGCTCTTGCTTGACCATGACCCACAGGTCGCCCTTTACCTGCTCGATTCCCTGGACTTTAACCCCTTTGGCTTTGAGGACCTCCGCCAACAGAATCAAGTCATCATGGGAGTAGCTGAAGTTCCTGCTCCAGGCATCCGCATTCTGAAATTCCGGTTTTTTCCGGAGACCGTACTGGATCAGCAGGGAACGTATTTTTTCTTCAGTCGGATCGTAATTCAGAAACTCCAGGGTGATGTTGTTATCCTTAATGGCGGCCTTCAGTTCTCCCAAATCCTTAAGGGGCACGTCGGTTTCATGCGGCCATTGAAGATTGGGGCGCCGATAGGCACAAACAAACTGATGAAGAAGAGGTTTTATCCTGTCGACAGTCTTTTCATTGATGGCTTCCCTGGCTATTAAAAAGAGGTCAGGGGGTACCTTGATTTTTTCCGCTTTGAGCAGCTCGGTGGCACCCCGGTTGATTTTATGGATTTCGTCCCGGAGCATTTCCTTACGCTCGATTTCCGGGAAATCCTTCAGTTCATCTTCCATGGAAATCCAAGTCGCCATGAGAGAATCGATCTGAGACTCAACGTATTCCCAGATAACCTTAACGGCCAAGCCCTTATCTTCTTTCTTACCAAATACCATATTCATCAGACCCATATCTTCGCCTCCCCGACTGCGATCCTGGTTACGCTAGTTCATTTCTTGCATCATTTCGGTAATATTTCGCTGCCGGAAGCCTCAACACCTTTTAATCAGCAAAGTATTCGATGGTTCCGGGGCAGGTTCTATTCAAGGCAGATCCATTGGGAAAACATCTGCGGCTTTCTCCAGAACTAAATACCGGTTGGCAGAGTGGATGATATGGGCATATTATCGGGTACCCCAGACAGGGGTTTTGATATAATTGAGTTAGGATGTTTTGGAGTACATGGCAGCTGGGAGGTAACCAAGTGATGATCGGGATCGATCTGGTAGAGGTAGATAGGATAAGATTGGCGATTGAGAGAACACCTCGCTTTTTGCAGAGATTGTTTACTGCCAGAGAAATAGCAGATTGCCAGGTGCGAGCCAATAGATTCCAGTCGCTGGCAGCTCGTTTTGCGGCCAAGGAAGCGTTCAGAAAAATTCATCCCTCCCTTTGTACAGGAATTAAATACCAAGAGGTGGAAGTATTAAACGGAGCATTCGGTCGTCCTGAATTCAGGCTTCATGGGGAAGCCCAGGTGCGAGTCGCTAATTTGAATATTTACCGTATTGATTTGAGTCTGAGCCACACCAATCATTATGCAGCAGCAGCGGTCGTAGCGGTCTACGGAAATGAGGGGGATTTCGCATGAAAATTGTCTCGGTTGATGAAATGCGGGGTATTGACCGCCGGGCAACCGAAATATTCGGAATATCCAGCCTGATTTTGATGGAAAATGCCGGGATTAGGGTAGCTGATGCGGCCATGAACCTGATTCAGGCAGCGCACCCCATGGTGGCAATAGTGGCCGGAAAGGGGAACAATGGAGGTGACGGACTGGTTGCAGCCCGGCATCTGATGAATGCCGGAATACAAGTGGAAGTATTTGTCTCGGGCGATCAGATTGATATGACTCGCGATTGTGCAGCCAACTATCAAATTTTAGAGAATATGAAAGCCCCGATCTATCATCTTCAGGATCAGGGTTCCCTGGACCGATTTAGCTGGGCGGCAGCCAACGCTGACCTGATAATCGATGCCCTATTCGGCATCAGCTATCGGCCACCCTTGAGAGATTTGGACGCCCAGGTAGTCTCAATTATCAATGAGCATCGCCGACCAGTGCTGGCCATCGATATTCCTTCAGGGGTTGAGGCGGATTCGGGTAGGATAAGTGGTGGGGCGATCCAGGCTGATTGGACTGTGACCCTGGCTTTGCCGAAAATGGGTCTATTTATCGAACCGGGCCGAAGCCGGGCTGGCAAGGTGACGGTTGCGGATATATCCATCCCTGGGTCGCTGTTGTCGGATAAGGCAATCAAGAATAATCTCCTGACCGAGTCGATGATGAACCAACATTTTCGTCCGCGGCCAGCCGAGAGCCATAAAGGCAATTATGGACATGTAGTAGTGATCGGGGGGTCCATGGGTATGACGGGTGCGGTTATGCTGACATCCGCCGCCGCTCTGTCAGCAGGAGCCGGCTTGGTAACGGCCGCCATCCCCGAGAGTCTGGAGCCGGTTGTGGCTGCTGGTTTGATGGAAGTGATGACCATGCCGCTGCCGGAGACGCGGGATAAGGCAGTGGGAATCGAAGCTTTGCCGGTCATAGAAAACCTTTTGGGAATCGCATCGGTTTGTGCTATCGGTCCGGGCCTGTCCAGGTATCCGGAGGCTGCAGCTATCATTAGGTTCGTACTGGAAAGATCGGGCATACCGATTGTCATAGACGCTGATGGTCTCAACGCTCTGGGGCAGGATATAGGCGTTCTGGGTAAACGGCAGGTTCCTATTGTGCTGACTCCCCATCCGGGAGAAATGGCCAGGATGCTGGGCACTTCCATTGAGCATGTACAATCCAATCGCCTGGAGGCAGCCAAGCGGGCCGCCGGGGAGTGGGGAGTTACTATTGTATTGAAAGGCTCTCGAACGATTATTGCCGAGCCCGGTGGTGAAACCTATATCAATACCACCGGTAATCCGGGGATGGCAACAGCAGGAAGCGGGGACGTCCTGACCGGGATCATCAGCAGCCTCATTGGACAGGGCCTGCGGCCTCACATAGCAGCAGCGGCGGGGGCTTATCTGCATGGAAAAGCAGGGGATGCAGTCAGGGAATGCCGGGGTGAACGGGGGATGGTGGCAGGTGATTTGGTTCGTGCGCTCCCCGAAGTGATAAAGACTCTCGAGGATCAAAACAAATAGTGAGGAGGGAAAAACGATGAACGCTGGCGATATTATGACAACCGAGGTCATTACCGTCAAGCCGGGGGATAAAGTGGAGGAAGTAGCCCGGTTGTTGGTGGAAAAGAAGATCAGTGGTGTACCTGTAGTGGACGATGAAGGAAAACTGGTGGGCGTAGTATCAGAAAAGGACCTGACTATCAAATCACAGGATCTTAGGATGCCATTCTTTGTGACTCTTTTTGACAGCATCATATTTTTGGAAAATCCCAACCGTTTTAAAGAAGACCTGCGTAAATATGCGGGAATCAAAGTGAGCGATATTATGACCACCAAGGTGGTAACTGTCAAAGAGGATGCTGAAATAACCGAGATCGTCAACATGATGGCCCGGAAAAAGGTGAACCGGATTCCGGTATTGAGAGATGGTAAAGTGGTGGGCATAATTTCCCGCAATGATATTTTAAAAACGCTGGTGGATTAAATGAACAGCTTTAGGCCAACTTGGGCAGAAATCGACTTGAGTGCGATTGCCCACAACCTGGGAGAAATAAGGAAGAACCTGACGCCGCCGACCCGTCTGATGGCGCTGTTAAAAGCCAATGCCTACGGTCACGGAATTTTGGACGTGGCGCGGTTATGCGTCCGTGAAAAAGTTGATTTCCTGGGGGTAGCCCTCCTGGATGAGGCGGTCCATCTCCGGGAAAACGGCATTGAATTGCCGATTTTGATTCTGGGATATACGGATGATCAGGATCTTGATGTAGTGGTTCACTACGCTTTTCGGCAGACCATATTTGACTTGGAAAAAGCTGAAAGGCTGTCGCAGATAGCTATGGATATGGGTCAACAAGCGTATGTTCACATCAAGGTCGATACCGGTATGACACGGACTGGATTTATGGCGGATAAAGCCGGAGTTGATGTGGTTGAACGGATATGCAAATTGCCGGGACTAGTTGTGGAGGGTATATTTACTCATTTTGCCCTGGCAGATAGCAGCGAACAGGAATATACAATCCTCCAGATGGGACGTTTCAACTGGTTTCTGCACTCCCTAGCCCAGAGCGGTATTCACATCCCTATCAAGCATGCTGCCAATAGTGCTGGGATATCTTTTTATCCCGAGGCTCACTTTGACATGGTTAGGGCTGGGATCAATGTGTATGGGCTGGTCGCATCACCAGATATGCCCGGCGAACTGGATCTTGTTCCGGCCATGAGGCTCAAAAGCCGGGTCGTGAGCCTGAAAGAGGTGCCGCCGGGGACTCCCGTCAGTTATGGAGGGGATTTTGTTACTGACCGCCCGACCATGATCGCAACGATTCCCATTGGTTACGGGGATGGCTATATTCGGGCCTACGGGAATCGGGCCTGGGCAACTGTTCGGGGCCGGCAGATGCCTTTGATAGGCCGGGTCTGCATGGATTACTGCATGTTTGACGCTACCGACATCGAAGGTATCCAGGTGGGGGATGAAGTGATCCTCTTCGGGCTGGGCGATGACGGGATAACGGCCGATGATCTGGCTCGATTGACCGGAAGCATCAATTACGAGGTGGTATGCCTTCTGAATTCCCGGGTTCCCAGGGTTTATATCCACGGCATCGCCCCGCCAGAAAGCGAGGCAGGCAGTTGATTGCGATCAGGGGAGGGACGATTCTAACCGTAGGTGCCGGTGTCATTCCGGAGGGAGAAATCCTGATAGTTGGAGACCGGATCCTGGAAGTGGGGGTAGGGCTGGCGTTCCCGGCAGGAACACAGGTCATCGACGCACCGAACTGCTTCATCACCCCAGGATTTATTGATGCCCATTGCCATGTGGGGTTGGCGGAAGAGATATTTCCGGTGGAGGGCGATGACCTAAACGAGAGTTCAGAGCCGGTGACGCCGTTTCTCAGGGCTTTGGACGGCATCAATCTCAGGGATCCCGCTTTCGGGGATGCACTGAATGGGGGGATCACCAGGTTGGTGGTCCATCCGGGAAGTACTAATATCATCGGCGGTCAGTCGGCATTTCTTAGGTCGGTGGCCGCGGATTTGAACGGTATGGTTTACCGGGACTCATGGGGTATTAAAGCCGCTCTGGGAGAAAACCCCAAGAAAGCTTTTGGACAGCAAAACAAGATGCCAAGGACGAGGATGGCTTCCGCGGCATTATTGAGGGAGTCTTTGTATTTAGCTGGCAGAATGGATGTCAACGCTCCGTCATCGACCAGAGAGGATTTTAGATTGCAGGACCTTCTTCCGGTGTTCAGGGGCGAAATGCCGCTGTGGATCCATGCCCATCGGGCCGATGATATCCTGACAGCACTGAGGATAAGCGATGAGTTCCACATAAGAATGGTGATCCAGCATGGAACCGAGGCTCATCTGGTGGCTGATGAGCTCGTCCGCAGGAAAGTACCGGTTTGCCTCGGACCTCTTTTGGTGAACCGGGCCAAGGTTGAAATGCAGGAGGTATCTTTTGCCAACGCCCGACGCCTGCATGAGGCAGGAGTGGAGTTTTGTTTGATCACAGATCACCCGGTGGTCCCGATTCAATATCTGGGACTGTGCGCTGCACTGGCAGTCAAAGCGGGGCTGCCGGAATCGACTGCGCTGGAGGCATTGACTTTGGCTCCGGCTCGCATTCTGGGAGCTGAAGCAGAGCTGGGATCGATTGAACCAGGCAAGATAGCTGATCTGGTGATTTTCGATGGGCCTCCTTTGCATCTGCAGAGCCATGTCCGGCAAGTGCTGGTAGATGGGGTCCTCCGGGGGCCGAGGGATGTCGTCACCAGGTAATGATATCAGGAGATAAAAAAAGGGCCTCATGAAAAGGCCCTTCTTTTCTTTGCATTTCTGTATCAGACGGTGATTTCTCGCTGAGTTACCAGGTCGAAAGTCTCCCGGGCGCCCTCTTTTTTGAAGGAGTAGAGATTTGCCTTGTCCTTGGTCTCATTCCAAATGAACTGATCCAGTCCCTGGAAAAAGTGAAATTGTCCGGGATTGCCTTCTGAAGCCGGGTAATACACGTCCTTTCCCGTGCCGGTGGTAACAAAAAGCAGTTGCCCAGGCTTGAAATTCAAGCGGATACCGTCAACTTCCGCCGGGAAGTAGAAGTGGTTATAATGCTTTCCGTCAGGTTTCCATCTCAGCAGGATCCAGCCTTCCATGAATTCTGTGGTGGTGCCCTCATTAGCTATGCATACCCATTCATCGGTCAACCTGAATCCATCATCTCTCTCTCTGCCGGGCGGACAATTATGAACTGCTTTAATACTTATCTTTCGAGCCACAGTAATACCGCGCCCCCCTTCGTGGAAAAAATACCTAGCTATAGTAGTTTGACATTGGCAGTCTTAATCCTGCTGCTCCGGGGGGGATTAATTTCTAGGGAGGCAAGCAGCTGGTCACCTCGAAACTTATCCAGGGGTGGGGGCTGGTTTTCGATTTGTGGTCTCCC
Organism: uncultured Syntrophothermus sp.; assembly: GCA_964506825.1. Lineage (GTDB taxonomy): Bacteria > Bacillota > Syntrophomonadia > Syntrophomonadales > DTU052 > JAAYDA01. The sequence continues at coordinate 2,197 of CAZDND010000046.1, read as the reverse complement.
CAATGGATTAGGCCATTTAGGCCGCCAATGACGACCATAAAGGCTATGGGCAGTCAGAGGGGGTTGGATGCCGAGGTTGCTCCAGCCAGGAGGAGATGTCCATGGCTGAACCTGATTTATCAGGGGCTTCTTTTCCCGGAAGACAAAAAGTAATAGAATTAGGATAACCTTAGGGACAGGCGGGATCAAGCCTGTCCTTAAGATTAGTAAAGTAATGTTGGCGGAGGAATGTATGTCAGATATTCAGGATGACCTTTTCGAAGCAGCTCCGGCAAAAATTCCGGGGCCGAAGGATAAACTGCCGTCACCAGAGCTGCCCTTTCTGCCGGGAATACATCCGGATGCGACTTTCCTGGAAATAACCGGGATAGACCAACTGGAAGCCATGACCCGGGAGTGCCGGCGCTGCTCTTTACGGGAGGGATGCCGCCAGACCGTATTTGCCGACGGAGACCGGAAGGCCGACATAATGATGATCGGGGAAGGCCCAGGACAATCGGAAGATGAGATTGGCCGCCCCTTTGTAGGCAAGGCCGGTCAATTGCTGGACAAGATATTTGAAGCCGCGGACTTACACCGGGAAAGGCTTTACATAACCAATGTGGTCAAGTGCCGCCCCCCAGGCAATCGGCTGCCAAATCCCGATGAAATCGCAGCTTGCCGGGGAATATTGGAGGCTCAGATCCGCATGGTCCAGCCACGATTAATAGTATGCCTGGGGGCGCTGGCCACCCAGACGGTGATCGAACCCCGAGGGAAAATAACCTTGATGCGGGGCAGGTGGGTTACCCGTCAAGGGATTATGATCATGCCTACCTTTCATCCCGCGGCTCTCCTCAGAAATCAGAGCCTCAAGCGTCCGGTTTGGGAGGATTTCAAGTTGATTCGCGCCGAGGCTGAAAGTAAAGGGCTGAAGAGATGAGGAACGCACAATTCCAGGTGGACTCGGAAGAGAAAATGGTGGGGATGGGACAGGCTTTAGCCCGCTGCTTACTTCCAGGGGAACGGATTTTGATGCAGGGTGAGCTGGGCGCTGGCAAGACTACCCTGGTCAGGGGAATTGCCCGGGGACTGGGTTTCGAAGGCCGGGTAACCAGCCCTACGTTCACTATCATGAATATTTATCCGGCGGCGATGCCTGTTTATCATTTAGATTTTTATCGGCTTCACGGCCAGGAAAAATTGGATCAGGAATGGGAAGAATCCTTTTACGGTGATGGAGTGACTATGATCGAATGGCCGTTCGCCGGAGAGCACGGCTTGGATGACATCTTAATCGAAATCGAAATCATCGATAACGATTATGACTTACCGCGCCGGCTCAGTCTTTGCGTGCCTGACAGCCGGGGAATTATTTTGGAGGAATTGCAGGCTTATGTTGATTCTGAGCATTGATACCGCCACGCCGGTGGCAGGGGTGGCAATAGTAGACACCAAGAACGTCCTTTATGAAGCCATGGCCAATACCGGGTACAAGCACTCGCAGACCCTTCTGGAGATGATAGATGCCGCTTTTAAAATCACCGGGACCACCCTGGGGGCGGTTGATGCGATTGCGGTCACATCCGGACCGGGATCGATTACTGGGTTGAGAATCGGACTCGCTGCGGCCAAGGGTCTGGCGTTAGCGGCTGACAAACCCATAATTGGCATTCCTACTCTGGAAGCCATGGCCTTTGACATCGGGTGGATGCCCACGATTCTATGCCCGGTCCTGAACGCCCGCAAGAGCGAGATGTATGCAGCCTTTTACCAGGGAGGAGACCGCAAAATCAGCAGGTTATCCGATGAGCTGGCCCTGTCGCCGGAGAATCTGGCGGCCAGAGCCTTGCTGGCCATGCAGGAGACCGGAAACAGAACTGTGGTTTTTACCGGCGACGGAGTCATCGCCTACGGCTCGCTGCTAACAAATATTTTGGGCGAGGCGGCAGTGTTTGCGGATGATTACAAATTGCCCCGGGCTTCATCGTCCGGGTGCCTGGCCCGGAGCAGATTGGCAGGCGGATTGGTGGACGATATTTTCACCCTGGTCCCCACGTATATCAGACAGTCAGAAGCAGAAGTCCGCCTGGCTAAGAAATAGGAGAGATTTAAATTGGATTTGTTGATCAGAAGAATGATCCGACAAGACCTGGACGGGGTGTTGGAGATTGAAAACCAATCGTTTCCGGTGCCCTGGTCAAGGGAATCATTTCTT